>CAYQQT010000425.1:0-4090 GCA_964419375.1 uncultured bacterium | reverse complement strand
GCTGGTCGCCCACGGCGAGGGCGGCGAAGACACGGGCCACCGCGCCGCGGAAGGCGCGGTGCCACGCGTCGTGCTCCTGGCGGCTCACGCGCACGAAGCCGGCGCCGGAGGGCGCGAGCCGGTAGACGTCTTCCTGCTCCGTCTGTCCCCCGCAGCCCGGCGTCCATCCGGGATAGTGCACCTCGTAGCGCACGCGGAGGTCGCCGCCCCGGACGGTGTAGCCGCGAGCGAGAAGGCCGTCCGGAAACACGTGGGCGGTGGACCAGGCCACCTGCACGCCGTCCGCCTGCGGCCGCACCAGCTCCACCCGCAGCGCGCGCGTGCCGCGTCCCGAGGGCGCCCCTTCCCAGGCGGCGACGAACTGCCCGCCGCCCGCGGGCGGCAGGGTGTACACGGCCGGGCGGCCGTCGCGGTACATCGCCGCCAGCAGCGCGGCCTCGTCGCGCAGCCGGCCGTAGATGCGGATGCTGTTGCCGGTGCTGCCGAGCTCGAAGGCGCCCACGAACATCCGCCCGATGGGTGTGAGCGAGAAGTGCGCGCCGCCCCACGCGTCACCGAAGGCGTCGAGCCTATCTTGCAAGAAACCGGTGGAGGCGAACACGCTGCCGGCCGCGAGGCTCTCCACCATCTCCTCGTCGAGCAGCGCGTAGAGCTCGCGATGGGCCTCGTGCGGGCGGTCGCTGTCGAGGAGCTGCTCGGCGCCGAGGCGACTGGTCGCGAGCTCGCGGAAGCGCTCGAGGCGGTCGGGCGTGCCCGCCCGCGCGTGACCGTACGAGGGCGTGGCGGGTACCAGCGTGAGCCATCCCCAGAGGCCGAGCGCGACGAGCAGCGCGAGCGAGAGGGACCGCACGCGCGTATGGTACGCTCGTCAAAGTGAAGTTGCCAGCCGTTCCCGTCCTCGACGGCTACCTTCTCCGTGAGCTGCGGTCGCCGTTCTTCTTCGGCGGCGCCCTCTTCACGTTCTTCCTCGTCATCGACCGCATCTACCACCTCACCGATCTCGTCATCACCAAGGGCGTGCCCTTCCACCTCGTGATGCAATTGCTGGTGTTCATGATGCCGTCGTTCCTCGCCCACACGCTGCCCATGGCGTTGCTGGTGGCCGTGCTCCTCGCGGGCGGCCGCCTCGCGGGCGACCTCGAGATCATCGCCTGCAAGGCGGCGGGCGTGAGCATCCTGCGCCTCTTCCGGCCCGTGCTGGCGGCGGCCCTCGTCGTGGCCACCGTCACCGCCGTCCTCACGCTCGTGATCAACCCCATTGCCAACCGCGAGTTCCAGCGACAGCTCTTCCGGATCTTGCAGTCGAAGGCGGTGAGCGGACTTCAGGAGCGGGTGTTCAATCCCACCTTCGGTGACGTCGTCGTGTACGTGGAGGACGTGAGCCCCTCGCAGGTGGCGCTGCGCGGCCTCCTCGTGTCCGACGAGCGCGATCCGAAAATGTCACGCATCATCACCGCGCGCGAGGGGCGCCTGCTCACGGACGAAGAGAACCGGCGCATCACCCTGCGCCTCCTCAATGGCGCCGTCAACGAAACGGACATCGTGCCCGGGGCGGGACCGGCGGAGGCGCCGGCCCCGCCCGCGCCCCGTGGCGGCGTCGCCCCCCTGCGCTATCGCTACACCAACTTCAGCGTGTACGACATGAGCCTCTCCGTCGACTCCCCGCTCAAGGCCCCCGCGCGCATGGACAAGCCGGAGAAGGACCTCGGCCTGCGCGGGCTGCGCGCGAAGATCGACGCGCTCGGCGACGACGCGCCGGAGCGGCGCGCCTATGTCGTGGAGTGGCACAAGCGCCTCGCCTTTCCGGTGGCCGCCGTCGTGTTCGCGCTCGTCGCCTTCCCGCTCGCCGTGCGATCGCACCGCGGCGGCCGCTCCATCGCCCTCCTCGGCAGCCTCGTGATCCTCGTCGCCTACTATCTCGTGAGCGGGGCGCTGGAATCGTCCGCGCTCAAGGGCCGGCTGCCCCCCCTCCTCGCCATCTGGACCCCCAACGCGGCCTTCTTCGTGGCCGGCCTCGTGCTGCTCGTCGCCACCACGCGAGAATGGCAGCCGCCGCGGGTGCCCGTCCTCTGGCGCGCGCTGGAGGCCATGGCGCACGCGCGCCCGCGGCGGCGCACGGTGACGGCGGTCGCTCACATCGTGGCGGGAGCGCGCGAGTCCACGCATATCCTCGACCGTTACCTGATGCGCGAGTACATGACCTTCCTCGGCGTCGGCCTCGCGGTGGCGGCGGCGCTCTTCATCGTGATCGACCTCCTGCAGACGCTGGACCGCTTCCTGCGCGTGAAGCCACCCTTCGTCTACATCCTCGAGCACTTCCTCTACCGCCTGCCGGAGGCGCTGCACGACGGCCTGCCGGTGGTAGTGCTGGTGGCGACCATCTTTCTCTTCCTGGCGCTCAGCCGCTTCCACGAGCTGACGGCGATGAAGGCGGCCGGCATCAGCCTCTATCGCGCGAGCGCGCCCATTCTGATCCTCGGCTTCGGCATCGCGGTGGCCTCGGGACTCTTCCAGGAGCTGCTCCTGCCGCGCCTCAACGAGCTGGGCGAAGAGGTGGACCGGGTGAAGATTCGCGGCCAGCTGCCGCGCCACCTGCAGCAGCGCCAGCGCCTGTGGATGCGGAGCTCGGACACGCGCTTCTACCGCGTGGAGCTGCTCAGCCCCGGCACCAGCGACATGTACGGCGTCACCGTGCTCGAGGTGGACAAGGACTTCCGCTTGACGAGGCGGCTCGACGCCCGGCGCGCCCACTGGACGGAAGCGGGGTGGGAGCTGAGCGAGGGCGCCTTCCGCGAGATCGGCCCCCAGGGCCAGGTGCAGACGATGCCGTTCGCCCGCACCGCCGTCGATCTGAAAGAGGACATCAGCGACTTCACGCACATCCAGAAGACCGTGTCCGCGATGAGTTACCGCGAGCTGAAGGAGTACATCACGCGCCTGGAGGCGACCGGCTTCCTGGTGAAGAAGTATCTCGTGGAGCTGCACTCGAAGCTGTCCTTCCCGCTCGTCAACCTCATCATGGTCCTCGTCGCCATCCCCTTCGCCGTCCAGTCTCCCCGCTCCGGCCGACTCTTCGGCATCGGCCTCGCCATCGCCATCATGGCCGGCTACCTGGTCGTCCACTACGTCGCCATCGCCTTCGCACGGGCCGACTTGCTACCCCCGCTGCTGGCCGCGTGGACCGCGAACATCATCTTCCTGGGTCTCGGCGCCTCCCTCTTCCTCCGCGCCCGCACCTGACGCTTCGCGGATCGCGCAGCGATCCGCCGCCCCGCGCAGCCCCCGCCGATGTTCCGACACCGTCGCCCGATCAATCGCTCCGAAAAGCCCGGTCTTCGCTTCTGGCCTGTGATGCGATCGAACCGGTAGCGGTGGGCGGTGCGGGGTGTGGGTGAGCCCTGCCGAGACCCGTTCCCCGCCGCCCGTATAGCCGATCCCCTGTCGATGGAAAAACCGCGGCCCACACCTCGCATACGGCCACGTGGTCGAACAGGGCTCACCCACACCCCGCACCGCCCACCGCGGGCCGCGCGCGACCTAACGCCGGTCGGACGAAAGAGAGCGGAGCGTTTCCTCTCTTCCTCCGCGCCCGCACCTGACGCTTCGCGGATCGCGCAGCGATCCGCCGCCCCGCGCAGCCCCCGCCGATGTTCCGACACCGTCGCCCGATCAATCGCTCCGAAAAGCCCGGTCTTCGCTTCTGGCCTGTGATGCGATCGAACCGGTAGCGGTGGGCGGTGCGGGGTGTGGGTGAGCCCTGCCGAGACCCGTTCCCCGCCGCCCGTATAGCCGATCCCCTGTCGATGGAAAAACCGCGGCCCACACCTCGCATACGGCCACGTGGTCGAACAGGGCTCACCCACACCCCGCACCGCCCACCGCGGGCCGCGCGCGACCTAACGCCGGTCGGACGAAAGAGAGCGGAGCGTTTCCTCGAGGCGCTTCTGCTCGGCGCCGTACGTAGCCCAGTCGCCGCGGCGAAGCGCGTCCTGGGACCGGGTGAAGGCGTCGAAGGCGCGCTGGATGGCGGTGCGGTCCCCGGCACTGAGCGAGAGCGTGGCGCCGGGCGCAGGAGCGGCCCCGGCCGTCG
>CAYQQT010000424.1:0-4094 GCA_964419375.1 uncultured bacterium | reverse complement strand
AGACCGAGGACTTCAGCCGGGCGTTCTCCTGAGAGAGCGCGGCCGTGTCGCGGGCGGGCACGAGGCGGCCCGTGCGGCCGTCGCGGATGACTTCCGGCGTGCCGTCCACGCACGTCGCCACCACCGGCCGCGCCATGGCCGAGGCCTCGATGGCGGTGAGCGGCATGCCCTCGTAGATCGACGGCAGCGCCACGATGTCGACGGCGTCCAGCACGAACGGCATGTCGCTACGGTACCCCGCGAAGATCACGTTGGCGGCGACTTTCAGGTCCCGCGCCCGCCGCTCGAGGACGGCCCGCAGGCTGCCATCGCCCACGACGAGCAGCCGCGCCTCGGGAAACTCGCGCGTCACCGCCGGCCACGCCTCCAGCAGGTAGGCGTGCCCCTTCTGCGGCTCCAGGCGGCCGATGACGCCCACCACCGGCGGTGCGCTGTCGAGGCCGAGGTCGCGGCGCGCGCGTTGGCGCCCGGTGCCCGGGCGGAAGACGGAGAGGTCCCGGCCGTTCGGCACCACCACGATCTTGGAGGCGGCGTAGCCCTTGCCGCTGATGAGAAAGGCGCGTGCCGCCTCCGACACCGCGATGACGCGGTCCACGAATCCCGAGATCACGCGGTCGGGCAGGAAGGGGCCCTGCCGCCACCCCTCGCGCCCGTGGTAGGTCTCCACGACGCGCGCCCCGTGCCACTTGGCGAGCGGCGCGGCGAAGGCGGTGGAGCGAAAGAGGTGCGGGTTGACGATGTCGGGCCGCACGCGCGCCATGAAGGCGCCGAGAGGCCCGAGGGCCGAGCGGTGCGACCAGCCGTCCGCCTGCACCGCCAGCGTATCGACGGCAACCGTGGTGAGGTCCGGCGCGAGGGCGTCGAGGAGCCGGCGCGGCGCCGCGAGGGACAGGCGAAACTCTCCCGGATCGAGACGCCGCAGGAGGGCGAGCACGACTTCCTCCACGCTGCCACGGGCGTCGGAAGCCAGCACGAACATCAGGCCGGTGCGTTTCATGCCGCCACCTCGTCACGGGCGTGCGCCCGGGTGCGATTGCCGGCCGCCATTCGGCCGCACACGTCCTCGTAACGCTCGGCCACCGTGCGCCACGTGTACCGCCGCTCGACGAGGTCCTTGGCGTTGCGCGCCATGACCCCCACTCCTGACCGTCCTACGGCGTCCCGGGGACACGAATCCCCATGGCGTTGACGGCGAACGCGAGGAGCCCGACCAGCATGACCACGAGGAGGGCGATGACGCCGCGCGCCGCCCAGATTGCCATGGGGCTGGCGGGACGGCTCAGGCGCGCGATCGGCGAATGAGGCCGCTCGCCGTCTTCGAGATACGCGATGGCGCTCGCCACGGCGCCCGCTTCGATGCGCGGCGTGCCATCGGCATAGCCGCTGACGAGGCAGAGGTCACACACCATGTTGATGACGCGCGGCGTGCCCTCGCTGTAGTCCACGATCTTCTGGATGGCGGCGTCGGTGAAGAGGCCGGGATCCGGCGCACCCGCCACGGCGAGGCGGTGGCGGATGTAGAGCCGCGTCTCGTCCGAGGACAGGGGAGCGAGGTGGCACCGCTGACTGATGCGCTGGGTGATGTGGCGCATCTCCGGCAGGTCGAGCCTGTCGCGCAGCTCGGGCTGGCCGACGAGCAGGATCTGCATGAGCGCATCGGGCAGCCGGCCCAGCGTCTCCAGCGTTTCCACGGACAGCGTGTGCGCCTCGTCGATGACGAGCAGCGGGCGGAGCCCCCGCTGCTCCTGGTCGACAAGGAACTCGTTGAGGACCGACAGCCGCTCCGCGTGCGTGGTCGCGCTCGACGGCACGCCCCAGTCCCCGAGCATGTACTCGACGAGGCCCTCCATCGTCAGCGCCGCATTGTGCACGTAGGCGACGGGCACCGTGGGGTCGAGGCCCTGCAGCAGCGTGCGCAGCAGCGTCGTCTTGCCGGTGCCGACCTCGCCCGTGAGCACGACCAGGCCCGTGCGCGCGCCGACCGCGTAGGTGAGCTGGGACAGGGCCAGGCGGTGGCGCGCCGACGCGAACAGGTACCTGGGATCCGGCGTGGGCCGGAAGGGCATGTCGGTCAGCCCGTAGAAGGACTGGTAGATCACCTTGGAGGCGCGGGGGAGCGCACGGGCTGGGCGGCGGAGGCGGCGGCCTCGGGGGCTTCCGACGGGGCGTGGCCCATGAAAGCGCCGAAGGCGGCAAGGAGCGCGGCCGAGATGACCAGTCGCCTGAGGTTCATCGCTGTTCCTCGCGCCGTCAGCCGGCGATGGAGTCTTGCTTCAGACCCATGTCCTTGATCTTGTAGAGGAGCGCGCGATAGCTGATCTTCAGCATCTTGGCGGTCTTGACCCGGTTCCAGCGGCACTGCTCGAGAGCGCGCACGATCACCTCGCGCTCCGCCTCCAGCACCGCGCGGCGCGAGATCTCCTTGAGGGAGAGGCCCTTGGTGGCGGTGAAGCGCTCGCCCGCGCTCATCGCGACGGGGGCGGTGGGGGCGGCGGCCAGCGTGCGCGGCAGAGCGAAATCCTGGAGCACGATCATGCGCTTGATGAAGTTCTCCAGCTCGCGGATGTTGCCGGGCCACCCGTACTGCATGAACGACTGCATGGCCTCCGCGGGCACCTCGCGCTCGGGGAAGTTGAAGAGGCGCGAGTACCGCTGCACGAAGTAGCCGACGAGGGCCGGAATCTCCTGGCGGCGCTCGCGCAGCGGCGGCACGAGGATGTTGATGACGTTGAGCCGGTAGAAGAGATCCTCGCGGAAGCGGTTGGCCGCCACCTCGCGGGCGAGATCGCGGTTGGTGGCGCAGATGGTGCGCACGTCGACCTTGAGGTTGTTGCGGCCGCCCACGCGCGAAAACTCGCCGTCCTGCAGGACGTGCAGCAGCTTGGCCTGCAGCGCGGGATGCAGCTCGCCGATCTCGTCCAGGAAGATGGTGCCGCCGTCGGCGAGCTCGAAGCGGCCCGGCTTGCGCTGGTGCGCCCCCGTGAAGGCGCCGCGCTCGTGGCCGAAGAGCTCGGACTCCAGCAGATCACGCGGCATCGCCGCGCAGTTGACCTTCACGAAGGCGTTGCGGCTCCGGGGCGAGTAGGCGTGGATGGCGTGCGCCACGATCTCCTTGCCCACGCCGGTCTCCCCGCAGATGAGCACGGTGACGTCGGCGCGCGCGGCCTGCTCGATCACGGACTGGATCTCGCGCATCTGCGGGCTCGTGAGCAGGCCCAGCTCGCGCTCGAGGCGGTCGCCGTCGTCGGTGGCGGGAGGCGCGCTCTCGCGGAGCGGCTTGTTCGCCACCGCCTTGATGGCGTTCTCCACGTCCTCGGCGGTGTAGGGGCGGCGAATGAAGTCGTCGGCGCCCGCCTGGATCGCTTCCACGATCTGCGAGCTGTGGCCGTTGTCGGCGATCATGATGATGGCCCCGGAGTCGGTGAGGGTGCGCGCCTGTCGCAGCAGGTCGATGCCCGACATGCCGGGAAGCCGGATGGCGACGAGGCACAACGCGAAGCGGGCGCGGCCCGCCAGCTCCAGCGCCTCTTCGCCGGTGGCCGTGGCGAACGGCGTGTAGCCCCAGTGCGAGAGCTGCGTGACCACGCGCCGGCGCTGGTCGGGATCGCTCTCCACGACGAGGACGTTACGGCCGGGAGTAGCGCTGACGGCGAAAGGCGACGCAGCGTCGAAACTGGAAACCTTCATCGGGGCTCTTTCATGCATCAGGCAAAACCTTTCATCGCAAGAGACATGCCGATCTCAATCGCCGCGTCATTGCTGCCACGCGCCCGGCCCGTCCTCATCATGCGTAGGGTTGAGGCTGCCCGATTGGAGTAAAGGTTTGTCGCATTTGATTCTTTTTGGCGTCCGCGTCCGTTGCTGTCTTCGTGTCATCGTCAGCCGGCGTGTGCCGCCGACCTGCACGTTTGATGGGCAAAGGCAGTGCCAAGCCTTGCAAAGCGCCGCAGGTACCTGCTTCTCGGTGCATTTTCCCCGCAACCGCGGTCACTCGACGGAGGCGCCGAGGTCGCGAGAATCGGGAATGTCGAGCAAGCCGGTGCAGCGGCGCAGAGTAAATCTGTGCACGAAGCGCCGCCGCGAACGGCGGGAAA
>CAYQQT010000423.1:0-4108 GCA_964419375.1 uncultured bacterium | reverse complement strand
GGACGCCCTCGCGCGCGCGCTCGACGAGCTGGTGGCGCGCCGCACCGCCGAAGGCGAGCGCCTCGAGCAGGAGCTGCGGAGCCTCCACACCGAGCTCGCCGCGCACGTGACGGTCATGGCCTTGCGCGCGCCCGCGGCGGCCGCGCGCAAGGAAGAGCGGCTGCGCGAGCGCCTGCGCTCCCTGCTGGCGGACACACCCATCGACGACGGACGCCTTCTCGCGGAGGCGGCCATCTGGGCGGACAAGACCGACATCACGGAGGAGCTGGCCCGCCTGCGCGCGCACCTCGGCGAATTCACGCTGTTGCTCGACAAGGGCGGCTCCCTCGGCCGCCAGCTCGACTTCCTGCTGCAGGAGCTGAACCGCGAGGTCAACACGGTGGGCTCCAAGGCCGACGATCTCGAGATGAGCCAGGAGGCGCTCTGGGCCAAGTCCGCCCTGGAGAAGATCCGCGAGCAGGTCCAGAATCTTGAGTAAGCACAACGGCGCGCCGCCGCGGCTGGTGAACGTCGGCCACGGCAACGTCGTCGTCGCCCACCATATCGTCGCCATCGTGGCCCTCGACTCGCTGCCCGTGAAGCGGCTCATCGAGAGCGCCAAGGGCAGCACCAAGCTCGTGGACGCCACCAACGGCCGGCGCACGCGCGCGGTCATCGTCACCGGCAGCGATCACCTGATCCTGTCCTCCCTCGAGCCCGCCACCCTCGCGCAGCGGCTGGGACCGGAGCGGGGCGGCGCCGGTGATTAGCCGACGCGGCACGCTCTTCGTCGTGTCCGCGCCCTCCGGCGCCGGCAAAACCACGCTCTGTCGCGAGATGCGCCTGCGCCTGCCCGACCTCGCGTACTCGGTGTCCTCCACGACGCGGGCGCCGCGGCCGGGCGAGGTGGACGGCACGGACTTCCACTTCGTGTCCGAGCCGCGCTTCCGCGCCATGCTGAACGCCGGTGAGTTCGCGGAATGGGCGAAGGTGCACACGCACCTGTACGGCACGCCGGCGGCGGCGCTGGAGGCCGCCCTGCGCGACGGCTCCGACGTCCTCCTCGACATCGACACGCAGGGGGCCGCGCAGCTGCGCGCGCGCTACCCGGAAGCGGTGCTCGTGTTCATCGTGGCGCCGTCACTCGCCGAGCTCGAGCAGCGGCTGCGCGAGCGGCGCTCGGACCCGGAGAGCGAGATCGCTCGGCGACTGGCGCGCGCGCGGGAAGAGATCGCGCTGTGGAAGGAGTACGACTACCTCATCGTCAACCGTGACGTCAAAGAGGCGATCGAGCAGCTCGCCTCCGTCATCCAAGCGGAGCGCTGCCGCATCTCGCGCCTCCGTCTCACCTTTCCCGACCTGGAGGTACCCAACTGATGGCATTCCCCTCGCTGGAATCCGCGCTCAACAAGGTGTCCAACCGCTACATGCTGGTGGTGCTCTCCGCCAAGCGGGCGCGCCAGCTCAACCGCGGGGCGCCGCCGCGCGTGGAGAGCAAGCACAAGAAGCCGACGAGCGGCGCCCTCGAGGAGATCGCCGCCTCCAAGGTCGAGTACCGTGTGAAGGACGAGGCCGAGATTCCGAAGGGATGACCTCGCCGCTGCAGGGGCGCGAGCTGATCCTCGGCGTCACGGGGTCGATCGCCGCCTACAAGGCGGTGTACCTGCTCCGCGAGCTCACGCGCCTGGGCGCCTCCGTCACCGTCTGCCTGTCCGAGCACGCGCGAGAATTCGTGGGGCCACTCACGTTCCGCACGCTCTCGGGCAGGCCCGTGCTCGGTAACCTGTTCGACCCCCAGAGCCCCGACGCCGTGGAGCACGTCGCGCTCGCGGAGCGGGCGGCCGCCGTGCTGGTGGCGCCCGCCACCGCCAACGTGCTCGCGAAGGCGGCGCACGGGATCGCGGACGATTTCCTCACCACGCTGCTCCTCGCCGCGCGCGCGCCGGTGGTGATGGCGCCCGCCATGGACGGCGGCATGTGGGAGCACCCCGCGGTGGCCGCCAACGTCGCCACCCTGCGCGGGCGCGGCGTCACCGTGGTCGAGCCCGAGCGCGGCGCCCTCGCCTCCGGCCTCACCGCGCAGGGCCGCCTGCCCGAGGTGGACGTCATCGTGGAAGCGCTCGTGCGTGCGCTGGCGCCCTCGCGCGACCTCGCGGGCGAGCGCCTCGTCATCACGGCGGGGCCGACGCGCGAGCCGATCGATCCCGTGCGCTACCTCTCCAACCGCTCCTCCGGCAAGATGGGCTACGGGCTCGCCACCGCCGCCCTCCGGCGCGGCGCCCACGTCACCCTCATCTCCGGCCCCACCGCGCTCACGCCGCCCGCAGGCGCCGTGTTCGTGCCCGTGCAGACGGCGGAGGAGATGCGCGAAGCGGTGCTCCACCACCTGGCCGGCGCCTCCGTGGTGATCAAGGCCGCCGCCGTGGCGGACTACAGAGCAGCCAAACCGTCGAACATCAAAATCAAGGGGAAGAGGGACCTGATGCTGGCGCTCACGCCGAATCCCGATATCCTTGCCGAGGTGGCGGCGCGGCGGACGGGCGCCTTCGTCGTCGGCTTCGCGGCGGAAACGAACGACGTGGCGGCCAACGCGCGCGCCAAGCTCGAGAGCAAGGGAATCGACCTCCTCGTCGCCAACGACGTCAGCCGCCGCGAGATCGGCTTCGACGCCGACGACAACGAGGTCCTGCTCATCGACCGCTGGGGCGGCTCGCGCGCCCTGCCCCGCATGTCGAAGGCGGCGGTGGCTGACGCCATCCTCAGCGAGGTGCTCACCCTGCGCACGGCCGCCGCCGCGCGCGCGTCGAACAAGGCGAGCCGATGAGAGCAAGCCCATGATCGAGGAGCGCCACGGCTTAGCCGGGGCGGGACGAGCGTTGGGGGGTGGGGGGGGCCACGTCGAGGCCCCCCATATGGTCAAATCCGAGCGCGAGGCGCTCGCGGACGCGCTGTGGTTACTGGCGTCGACGCTGCGCTTTCATCGCGACATGGGCGTCGAATCGGTGGCGCTCGCGGGGGAATACTTGCTGGATCCGGGGCAGGCGCTGCGAGAGCAGGAAAAGCGGCTGCAGGGCTGCCGCGCATGCAAGCTCTGCGACGGCCGCAACTCGATCGTGTTCGGCTCCGGCAATCCGCAGGCGGACCTCGTCGTGATCGGCGAGGGGCCGGGCGCCGACGAAGACGCGCAGGGCCTGCCCTTCGTGGGGCGCGCCGGACAGCTCCTCACGAAGATGCTCGCCTCCGTCGATCTCTCGCGCGACGACGTCTACATCTGCAACACGGTCAAGTGCCGGCCGCCGGCCAATCGCAACCCGGAGCCGGACGAGCTCGCCGCGTGCGCGCCGTTCCTCGCCGAGCAGCTCGCCGCCATCCAGCCCAAGGTCATCCTCGCCCTCGGCAGCGTGGCCACGCAGGCGTTGCTCAAGACGAAGGAGACCATCGGCCGCCTGCGCGGGCGCCTGCATCCGTACGGCGACGCGGTGCTGGTGCCGACCTTCCATCCAGCGTTTCTCCTCCGCAATCCGGGCCAGGAATACAAGCGGATGGCGTGGGACGACCTCAAGCTCGCCAAGCGGGAGTACGACCAGCGCAGAACGAAGTGACCGTCGCGCGCGTCGCCGACGTCGCCTTCGACGTGCCCATCGCGCACCCGTTCTCGTACCGCATCCCCGACCACCTCGCCATCGCGCCCGGGCAGCGCGTCGTCGCGTCCCTGAAGGGCGGCGAGCGCGTCGGCATGGTGGTCGGCGTGCGCGAGGGCGACGTCACCGCGCTCAAGCCGATCCTGAGAGCCGCCGAGCCGCAGCCGGTGCTGTCCGCCGAGCGCCTGCAGCTCGCCCGCTGGATCGCCGACGAAAGCCTGTCGTCGTTGGGCTCGACGTGCGCCGCGCTGCTACCGCCGCCCGCGTCGGAGCCGTTGCCGGCGACGCCCTCGTCCGCCGCCGCGGAGCCGTCACCCGAACCGCCCGAGCTGCTCGTGGGGGCCGGCCGCGAAAGCCGGCTGCTGGAGCGGGTGGCGACCTCGGGCGCCGTGCTCGTCATCGTGCCGGACGTGGAGGCGGCGGCGCGCTGGGCGCAGCGCCTGGGCAAGATGGGCGGGGTCGCCCGCCTCGACTCCGGCGTGCCCAAA
>CAYQQT010000422.1:0-4113 GCA_964419375.1 uncultured bacterium | reverse complement strand
TGGCTTGAACGGGCAGGATATGAGCAAGCCGGAGACGCTTCCGGGGCTAGCCTGCAGGCATGCTGGACGGCCTCGTTCACCTCACCGAGACGGCCAAGGAGCCGGACTCGGACCGCCTCCTCGTGTAGAGCCAGCGGCTCAAAAGACCGTCAGCGACTCGAACCCGCGGAGGAGACCAAGTGCCGCAGTGAAGGTCGGCACCGCCGCGAAGACGGCGACGGCGCCGGCGAGGAAGATGAGGTCGGCGCGGCGGAGGGGCACCGGCCGCCAGAAGGTTCGGCTCGGCTTGGCGCCCAAGCCACGTGACTCGAGGGCGATGCCGACCCGTTCGGCGCGCCGCACCGCCGACACCAAGAGCGGCAGCGAGTGTCGCGCCGCTCGGCGAACGCGACGCAGCGGCCCGCGACCAGGCGGATCGCCGCGCATGGCATGCGCGCGACGGATCACCGCGAACTCGCTGCGCAGGATGGGGAGGAAGCGATAGGCAGCGAGCATCGCGTAGGCGAAGCGCGGGCTGATGCGCGCGTTCTGGACGAGGCTCGTCACCAGGCGCGTCGGGTCGGTCGTGAGGACGAAGGTGGCGGCGTAGGCGCCGATGACGAGCGTACGCAGCGCGAGCGAGCCGCCGATCCGCAGTCCTGGCTCGGTGATGGAGAGCGGCCCGACGGTGGCGAGCACCTCGCCGTAGCTACGGAAGAGCAGGTTCACCCAGAAGATGCTGAAGGCGAAGGCGAGGAATGGCAGGTGGGCCAGGGCGAGGATGGTCAGCGGCAGCCGGGCGACGACCATGGTGGCGAGTGCCAGCGCGTAGAAGATCGCCGGCGTGTACGGGTCGAAGATGAAGATGAGGACTAACGAGCCGAGGAAGGCCACGAGGAGCTTCACCGTCGGATTGAGGCGGTGGAGGAAGGAGGAGCCCTCGACCGGCCCGAAGGACCTCACGGCCCGGTCCCGAGGCGGGCAGCGCGCATGACCTCCCGCAGCTTGAGCTCGCGGTGCTCGAGCCACCAGTCGACCAGGGCGGGGCGCAGGAGCGAGTTCTCCGCCAAGAGGGCACCAGCGACGAAGACAGCTTCAGGTGGCCCGTCGGCGCGCAGGCGTCCGGCGCCAAGCACCATGACCCGATCGGCATACTCGGCCACGAGGCGGAGGTCGTGCGAGACGATGCAGACGGCAACGCCACGCCGTTTCGCTTCACCGAGCGCCTGCATGAGGGCAAAGGCATGCCTCCGGTCGAGGCCGAAGGTCGGCTCATCGAGGAGCAGAACCGATGGTTCAAGCACGGCCATGGCCGCCACGCTCAAACGCCGCTTCTCACCCTGACTGAGCGAGAAGGGGTTGCGGTCGCGGAAGGCCCCGAGGCGAAAGCGGTCGAGGGCGCGCTCGACCGCGCGCGCCACGGCCGCCTCGTCATCACTGCAGGCGCGCAGGCCGTGTGCGATCTCGTCGAAGACGGTGCGCGCCACGAACTGGTGCTCGGGATTCTGGAAGACCATCGCGCCGGGCCTCCCCTCGAGGCGTCCGGCCAGGGGGTCCAGCAGTCCGGCCAGGCCAAGAAGGAGGGTGCTCTTCCCGCTTCCGTTGGCGCCGACGAGCGCGGTGAGCTGGCCGCAACAAAGGGCGAGGTCGATCTCGTGAACGACCGGCCGTCCCTGATACCCGAAACGAGGCGCCGGCCAAAGAAAGCGCCACTTCGCCCGCCTCGACGGGTGGCTCGCGGCCATCACCCCTTCCCGCCGCTTCAAGAAGGCGGGTCACGGACGGAAACTCCAGCGCCGCCGGCACGGTGAGCGGCAAGCCTCCGGCGCCCTGGAGGCGAGCGGCGCGGGCGAGCTCGACCCCGGCCGGAAGCCAGATCCCGGCGGCGGCCAATTCTTCGGCGTGCGTGCTGAACACCTCCGCCGTCGGTCCATCGCCCTGAAGCCGGCCACCGCCGTCGAGGACGAGGGCTCGCGAGACGGCCGAGAGCGCCTCCTCGACCTTGTGCTCGATCACAAGCACCGCCCGCTGCGCATGCTCGCCACGGCGTGCCAGCAGCCGGAAGAAGGCACGGCTGCTGGCTGGATCGAGGTAGGCTGTCGGCTCGTCGAGCACAAGCAGACGCGGCTCGACGACCAGCGCCGCCGCCAGCGCCACGCGCTGAAGCTCTCCGCTGGAGAGCTCGTCGAGGCGGCGCCCGGCCAGCGCCTCCGCACCCATCAGCGCCAGCACGCGCGCCACGCGCGGACCGATCTCGCCGGGGGGTACGCCAAGGTTCTCGAGCCCGAACGCGACCTCCTCATCGACCCGCAGCAGGCACGACTGCGACTCGGGGTCCTGGAAGACGATCGCCGTGGTGGCGCACAGCCGCGCCAAGGGCGTCTCGACGGTGTCGAGCCCCGCCACGCGGACCGCGCCGCGCATCTCGGCCGCGATCGACTGCGGGACGATCCCGTTGAGGGTCAGCGCGAGCGTGCTTTTCCCCGATCCAGTTGGGCCGAGCAGGAGCGCGGCCTCACCCTCGCCGATCGCGAACGAGATGTCGTCGAGGACCGGCCGCACGGCGCGTGGATAGCGGATCGTGAGCTCGGCGACCTCGACGAGCGCCGACCCCTCACCGGGCTCAGCGATCGGTCGCGCGACCGATGGCATAGTTGTCAAGGACACCGGTGGCCCGCAGGGCATCGCCGATCACCTTCGCCACCACGCCGGTGAGGATGAGCCCGCTCAGCAGATGGAGCACGAGGCGCAGGAGGAACACGTCCTGGCCCAGCCAACCGAAGCGGATGGTGCTGTACACGAAGCTGAAGCAGGCGGCCGAGAGACCAGCCAGGATGAAGACCCACCAGCCGTAGCGGCGGTAGCCGGTCAGCGTGAACGGCAGCTCGGCGCCCACCCCCTGCACGAGGCCGGTGAGGAACAGGAGCGGACCAATCGGCGAGCCGAGGAAGGCGACCTCGACGAAGGCCGCCGCGATCTCGGCGGCGACCCCGCTGAGCGGCTTGCGGACGATGTAGATCGCCAGCGGCGCGACGACCATCCAGCCACCGATGAGGACGTTCTGGGCGAGGTCGCCAGCGGGACCCATGGCGATCCGCAGCCCGCCCCACACCTGGACCCAGGCCCAGTAGAGTAAGCCGAAGACGACAGCGAGCGCCGCGACTAGGACAATCTCGCGCAGGTTCCAGGCATACCCCTCCTGGCTCGGCACGTGGCGTACGGTCATGGCTGCTTCCTTGTCGGGCTACCGACCGAGATGGTGGCATGGGCTACCACGTGGCTCGCGTCGGCACGGCCCCAGCTATCGCCAATTGCCGACAGGACCTGGGCCAGGTCACCCTCGAGCCGCGAGGTGAAGTGCTCGGCACGGGCGTAGAGCCCTGCCTCTTTCGCCAGCTCGATCTCGGAGCCGATGATCTCCATGTAGCCCGGCACGCCGAGCGGATAGAGCGAGAAGTGGGCTGCGGCACGAATGCCGGCCGGCTCGATCGAGGCGGCGCGCGTCGCGCGCGTGAACGAGGCCGGCGCATCGGGCCGGCAGGGTCCCTCGCCAGGGCAGCCGCGTGAGAGGAGGAGCGTGGCGGCCACATGGCCGGTGCGACGCGATACGGCGACGATCGTCTGCGCCACGAAGCTCAGCATCGCGGCGGGCTCGCCGGCGAGGTAGGTGCTCACGTCGTCGGTGACCACCTCGAGCCCGTCCGAGGGTGTCTGCGCCAGCGCGTCGACGATCACGGGTACATACGCATCGGTCATGGGATAGATCGAGAAGCGGCAGCCGGCCGACGGATCGCACGGGTGCGGCTGCTCCTCGACTTCACGCGGATTGGTGGTCACCGAATCTGACATCGAGCGTGCCTCCTGGTCAGGTTCCGACGAAAGGTCGCCCGGCGCCGCGCGGCCCCACCAAGACAAGCGAGCAGCGGCGTCCTTGCGAGAAGACACCGCTGTCGGTCATCAATCCCGACTCCCTGCGCTGGCATGACCCAGATCAGGTTCGAGGGTCTGCGGAGGTCCGCACTCTCAGCGCCGTAGCGCTCCCCTGTCGTCTTCGATTCGCGCCAAGTGTACCACCCTCCCGCGAGCGGCCGCCGCCCGCCCGGCGCCCAGCGGGTACCGTGCCGCGACGATCAC
>CAYQQT010000421.1:0-4114 GCA_964419375.1 uncultured bacterium | reverse complement strand
GCGGCTAGAGGTCTTCGAGGACCATCCGCCGAAAGGCTTCCGCGGCACGAAGCTTCTTCGGCTTCCCCTGCTCCAGCGCCCAGCCTGTGATGAACGGCGTAGGGTCCCACGGCCCGAGCTGGCTTTTGTGCTCGCGGAGCGCGGCGATCTTCAGGTCGAGGACGTCGGCGATGTCGATGACGGTGTCGGGGCGTTCAGGGCCGTGAAGCCAGACTTCGCGCACGTGGTGGGGCTGCAGGCCTTCGTCGAGTAGCTCGGGGAAGATGAAGCGGGTTTCGGCGGACGGGAACACCGCGTCGAGCGCAACATCGGCGGCGACGCGGTGGTCGGGGTGGTTCATGTAGCGATTGCCGTAGAAGCGCATGGTGGGATCGCCGCACACGACGGCGTTCGGGCGATATCTGCGGATCAGCCGCGTGAGATCGCGGCGCAGGGCGATCGACGGGACCAGCACGCCGTCCTCGTAGCCGAGGAACACGACCTCGGTGATGCCGAGCACCGCGCAGGCGGCACGCTGCTCGTCCTGGCGGATCTTCAGCAGGCGCTCCCGGGTCATGTCGGCCGGGGTGGAGTCGTTGGAGCCGGCGTCCCCGCTCGTGATGCACACGGTCACGATCTCGCTGCCCGCCCGCGCCCATGTCGCCAGCGTGCCCGCCACCGTGAACTCCTGGTCGTCGGGATGCGCGTGAATCGACATCACGCGCGGCGGCGCCACGATCTCGCCGGACTTGTCGGCCATCGCCTATCCCGGAATGATCTTGAGCCAGACGTCCCGCTCGCGCGGGCCGTCGAACTCCATGAGCCAGATCTCCTGCCAGTGGCCGAGCATCACCTTGCCCTCTTCCACGATGAGGACCTGCGAGAAGCCGGCCAGCACGCCTTTGATGTGAGCGTCCTCGTTGCCCTCCGCGTGGCGGAACTCCTTCGACACGGGGATGAGCTTGCCGAGGAACTTCACCATGTCGCTCTTGACGTCGGGATCCGCGTTCTCGTTGACGGAGATCCCCGCCGTCGTGTGCGGGCAGTACACCGCCACCAGGCCCGACCGGTGACCCGACCTCGCCACGACGTCCTGCACCTGCGCCGTGATATCGATGATCTCCTCGCGGCGGGTGGAGCGCACGCGGATCGTGGTCATGGCCTGTTTATACATCGCGCGCGGCCGACCTTCTGCCCTCGCCCTCAGTAGCGGTTGGCGATGGGCAGCTCGTTGGCCGGAAAGAGCGTGATGATCTGCGCGCCTTTCGGCGTCACGATCACTTCCTCCTCGATGCGCGCCGCCGACACGCCGTCGGTGGCGGGGCAGTACGTCTCCACGGCGAACACCATCCCCGCCTGCAGCTCCATGGGGTCGTCGAACGAGTTCAGGCGGCTGATGATCGGGCGCTCGTGCAGGCCGAGGCCGATGCCGTGGCAGAAGTTGAGGCCGAAGGCGCCCATCTCGCTCTCGAAGCCGATGGCCTGCGCCTTGGGGAACGCGCGGGCGATCCTGTCGGTGCCCACGCCGGGCTTGATGAGGGCGATCGCCTCGTCCATCCACGCACGCGCCTTCTTGTAGGCGTCCTGCTGCGAGGCGGTGGCGCGGCCCACGCTGAAGGTGCGGTAGTAGCACGTGCGGTAGCCGACGTAGGACATGATGATGTCGAAGAAGGCCTGGTCGCCGGGACGGATGAGGCGGTCCGTGAAGTTGTGCGGGTGCGGGCTGCAGCGCTCGCCGGAGATCGCGTTGATCGCTTCCACGCAGTCCGAGCCCATCTCGTAGAGCCGCTTGTTGGCGAGCGCGACGATGTCGTTCTCGCGCACGCCGGGCTTGAGCGCTTCGAAGATGTCCTGGTAGACGCCGTCCACCATCGCCGCCGCCATGTTGAGTAGCGTCAGCTCGTCGTGGCTCTTGATCATGCGCGCCTCGAGCATCACCTGCTGCCCGTCACGCACCTCCACCCCCACTTCCTGCAGGGCGAAGAGAAAGGGCGGCTCCACCACGTCGATGCCGAGCGGCATGTCCGCCACGCCCTCGGCCTTGAGGATGTCGCGGATCTCGCGCGCCGCCTGCTTGAACAGTCCCGCCTTCGGGGACACCGCGCCGCGCATCCCCACCATGCCCGCCAGTGACTGCTTTTCCGGAATCCACGGCGCATACAGGCGGTGATGGCGTGCGGCGGAGCCGAAGTCCCACACCCACGGCTCGCCGGTGCCCGTGAGCAGCGACCATCGAGTGAGCTTGTCGCGCGCCCACTCGCCGATGACGGTGCCGGAGAGGTAGCGGATGTTGTACTGGTCGAACACGAGCACCGCGCCGAGCTCCGAGCTCGCCAAGGCCTGCCGCGCGCGGGCGAGGCGATAGGCGTGCAGGCGGCGGAAATCCACGCGCTCCTCGAAATCGACCTGCATATGCCCCGGCGCCTGTAGCGGCCGATCCCAACGGTGCCGCGGGCTTGCGTCGTCGGCTGAGACCTGCTTGGGCGGCGGCGTCTGCTTGCGGGCCATGCGTCCTCCTCCCGATCGCTGCTCGGGCGGCGCCCACTATATCCCAGGCACGGCGGTGCTGACGATCCTGGCCAACGACTGAGGCGGCGTTGGCCTACGCTTGACGGCGCGCGCGCGCGCCGCGATCATAGCGCCACCATGAAGATCATCCATCGCCGTCTCGGCAACAGCACGCTCGACGTCTCCGCCATCGGCCTCGGCTGCATGTCCATGTCCGGCACGTACGGTCCCGGCGACGACGCGCAGTCGATCGCCGTCGTGCAGCGCGCCCTCGACCTCGGCGTCAACTTCCTCGACTCCTCCGACATGTACGGCTGGGGTCATAATGAAACGCTGCTGGGCCAGGCGCTGCGCGGCCGGCGTGATCACGCCGTGCTCGCCACGAAGTTCGGCCAGGTGCAGCGTCCCGGCGGCGCCAACGCCGTGGACGGCCGCCCCGAGCACGTCATGCAGGCGTGCGACGCCAGCCTCAAGCGCCTGCGCGTGGACGTGATCGACCTCTACTACCAGCACCGCGTGGACCCCAACGTGCCCATCGAAGACACGGTGGGCGCCATGAAGCGGCTCGTGGAGCAGGGCAAGGTGCGCTACATCGGGCTCTGCGAAGCGGCGCCCGCCACCATCATGCGCGCGCACGCCGTGCACCCGCTCACTGCCGTCCAGATGGAGTACTCCCTGCTCTATCGTGTGGAGGCGGAGCAGACGCTGCCCACGCTGCGCCGGCTCGGCATCTCGCTGGTGGCGTACTCGCCGCTCGGGCGCAGCCTGCTCACGGGCCAGGTGCACAAGGTCGCCGACATTCCGGAGGACGACCGCCGGCGGCAGCACCCGCGCTTCGCCGAGGACAATCTCAAGCGCAATGCCGAGCTCGTGCGCGAGGTGGAGGCGATCGCCCGCGCCAAGCGCTGCACGCCGGCCCAGCTCGTGCTCGCGTGGCTCCTCGCGCAGGGCCCCGACATCGTGCCCATCCCCGGCACCAAGCGGCAGGAGCGTCTGGAGGAGAACGTGGGCGCCGTCGGGGTGGAGCTGAGCCCGGCGGACGTCGCGCGCATCTCCGAAGTCGTTCCGCCCGGCGCCGCCGCCGGCACCCGCTACCCCGAGGCCCAGATGAAGGCGGTCTTCATCTAGCGGGTGATGGACGCCGCTCGTCCGTTCGCCGGCCTCGAGGTGGTGGAGTTCGGGCAGTTCATCGCGGTGCCCTACTGCGCGCAGCTCCTCGCCGAGGGCGGCGCGCGCGTCATCAAGGTGGAATCGCTCGAGGGCGATCCCGTGCGCCACCTCGCGCCGCTGGCACCGGGCGAGACGCGCCACTTCATCTCGCGTAACCGGGGCAAGCGCTCGCTGCCGCTCGACCTTCGCCATCCGCGCGCGAAAGACGTGATCGACCGCCTCCTCGCGAGCGCCGACGTCGTGCTCACCAATTTCCGCCCGGGGCTCGCCGTCGAGCTCGGCCTCGACTGGGCGAGCCTGGCGCCGCGTTACCCCCGCCTCGTCGTCGGCAACGTGAGCGCCTTCGGCCGCCGCGGCCCCGACGCGGGCCTGGCCGGCATGGACATGGTGGTGCAGGCGCGCAGCGGGCTGATGGCGACCCTCGGCCGCGTGGAGCACGGCGTGCCCGCCGCCGGCG
>CAYQQT010000420.1:0-4117 GCA_964419375.1 uncultured bacterium | reverse complement strand
AGCAGAAAGCGCTTCGTCTTGCCGGACGCCGTCTTGGGAATGGCGTCCATGAACTCGATCACGCGCGGGACCTTGTAGGCGGCGAGGCTCTGGCGGCAGTACGCCTCCAGCTCCCCGGCGGTGACTGTGGCCTCCGG
This sequence comes from uncultured bacterium, assembly GCA_964419375.1. GTDB lineage: Bacteria > Methylomirabilota > Methylomirabilia > Rokubacteriales > CSP1-6 > JBBDXO01. Next base: position 3,980 of record CAYQQT010000420.1, on the reverse strand, counting down.
CTTCAGGACGACGCACGCCTTGGGGATCTCACCCTTTGCCTCGTCGGCGACGCCCACCACCGCCACGTCGAGCACGGCGGGGTGCGCGTAGATCACGTCTTCGACTTCCTTGGGGTAGATGTTGTAGCCGCCGCAGATGATCGTGTCCTTGATGCGGTCTACGATGTAGACGTAGCCCTCGGCGTCCATGTAGCCGACGTCACCGCTGTGGTACCAGCCGCCCCGCAGCGCCTCGGCGGTGGCCTCGGGTCCGTTGACGTAGCCCAGCGGAAGGTTGGGGCCGCGGAAGATCAGCTCGCCGCGCTCGCCCACCGGCACGTCGCGATCCTGTCCGTCCACGATCCGGACTTCCACGCCTTCGATGGCCTTGCCGCAGGAACCGTCTGGCCGCTTTCCCCTGGGATCGTTTAGCGTCACGAACGAGTGCGCTTCCGTGATCCCGTACCCGTCCACGAGCGGTACACCGTACAGCGTCTCGAAATCGTGCATGAGCTTGGCGGGCAGCACGGCGCCGGCCGACTTGGCGATGCGCAGCGATGTCAGATCGTACTTGGCCCGGTCCGGGAAGTTCACGAGGTAATTGAACATGGTGGGCACACCGGGGAAGACGGTGATCCGGTGCTCCTGGATCGCCTGGAGGACCCCGTCGGGTGTGAACCGCTCCAGGATCACCTGGCCGGCTCCCGCCATCATCACCTGGATCATGCAGCTGTTCACCGCGTAGGAATGGAAGAGCGGCAGCGCGCAGAGGACGATGTCGTCCTCGCGGTAACCGAACCGGTCCGCGACGGTGGCGCCCACGTGCGTGGCGCCGAGGTGCGTGAGGATCGCCCCCTTGGGCCGCCCCGTGGTGCCGGACGTGTAGCCGAGCCAGGCGACGTCCTCCGTCTTCACCGGCACGTCGCGGTAGGGGCCGCTCTTCAAGACATCGTCGAAGCGAACCGTGTCCGGCGGTGGCGTCCCCCCGTGGACCACGATCGTCTCCAGGTGCCCGGCGTCGGGGCGGACTTCCTGCACGTTGGGCAGGAGTGCGGGCGCGGTGAAGATCACCTTCGCTTCGGAGTCCTGGAGGACGAACCGGATCTCGCGCGCCGTGAGCAGGGCGTTGAGGAACACCGTCACCGCGCCCGCCTTGGAGGTGGCGTAGTACGCCTCGAGCAGCTCGATGGAGTTCGGCATGTAGCAGGCGACCTTGTCGCCCGGGCGCACGCCGAGGGCCTGCAGACCACCGGCCAGGCGCGTGGTGCGCTCGTCGAACTCCGCGTAGCTGCGCCGAACGCCATGGCATTCGAAGAGCATCTTCGATCCATAGCGGGCCGCTTGCTTGCGGATCAGGTCTCCCAACGGTATCACGAGCTCTTTCAGATCTCTGCGCACCCTCACGCCTCCCTGGCCGCCGCGCGATCGCGCAGCTCCACGCGCCGGATCTTGCCGGACCCTGTCTTCGGAATGGCCGCGATGACCTCCACCGAGGTCGGCAGCTTGTAGGCCGCGAGCTGTCCCCGAAGGTAGGCGAGGATCTCGTCGGGCGCCGCCGCCACGCCTTCCTTCACCACCACGTACGCGCGGGGCACCTCGCCCTTCGCCTCGTGCGGCACGCCCACCACGGCCGCCTCCAGCACCGCCGGGTGCGTGTACAGCACGTCCTCGATCTCCTTCGGGTAGATGTTGTAGCCGCCGCTGATGATCATGTCCTTCAGCCGGTCGATGACGTAGACGAACCCGTCGGCGTCGAGCGTGCCCAGGTCTCCCGTGTGATAGAAGCCACCGCGCATCGCCTCCGCCGTGGCCTGGGGCAGGTTGTTGTAGCCGCGCATCACGTTGGGCCCGCTCACGATGATCTCGCCGATCTGTCCCACGGGCACCTCACGGTCGTCACGGTCCACCACGCGCACCGTGAGCCCCGGCATCGCCTTGCCCACGGAGCCGAACGGTTGCCGCACCGTGTGGTGCACGCACGCGACCCAGGACGCGGTCTCGGTGATCCCGTACATGTTGAGGACCTGGATCCCGAGGCTCGCCTCCGTCTGCTCGATCAGCTTCTGCGGCATGATGGCGCCGCCGGTGATCCCGAAGCGCAGCGACGTGGTGTCCGCCGTGGCCAGCGCCGGGCTGTTCAACAGGTAGGCGTACATCGTGGGCACGCCGGGGAAGATGGTCACCCTGTGCCGCCCGATGGCCTCGAGCACGGCCTCCGGCGAGAACCGGTCGTGGATCACCGTGGTGGCGCCCACGGTGAGGATCTCCAGGAAGCACGCGCCGAGGGCGAACAGGTGGAAGAGGGGAATGGGGCAGAGGATCACGTCATCCGCGTGAAAGCCCACCGTGGGCGCCGACACGTCGGCCGTCCACAATAGGTTAAGGTGGGTGAGAATGGCGCCCTTCGGCTTGCCCGTCGTTCCCGAGGTGTAGGCCAGCCACGCCTCGTCCTCCGGGCGCACGCCGTGCTCGCGCAGCGGCCGCATCCCGTTCCCCAGCGTCTCGAAGGCCACCGCGCCGTCCCCCGCCGCGCCGCCGGCGACGACCACCGTCCTCAGCGCCGGCAGCGTGCCCTGCACGGCGCGCACGTTCGGCAACAGCGAGGCGTGCGTGATGATGCCCGTGGCGCCCGAGTCCTCGAGGATGTAGCCGATCTCGCGCGGCGTGAGCTGGGGGTTCAGGAGGACGGCGCCGGCGCCGAGCGTGGCGAGCGCGAAGTAGCTTTCGACGAGCGGCAGGCCGTTGGGCAGATAGGTCGCGATGCGATCGCCCTTGCTCACGCCCAGCGCCTGCAGCCCGGCCGCCACGCGTCCCGCCCTCTCCGCCACCGCCGCGTACGAGTGATCCACGCCGCCGTAGTGGAAGAAGCACTTGCCGCCGAGGCGATCGGCCTGCGCCGCGAGGCGGGCGGCCAGCGTCATGGGCAAGCTATCCACGGAGCGTCACATTACCTGTGCGCGTGCGCCGTGGGCAACATGCCGGTGAGCAGCGCCTGCATCGGCTCGCTGCGCCACTCGCGCGCGCCCACCGCGTTGCCCGCCACCTCGCCGCCCGGCTTGACGACGAAGGTGGCCGGAAGCGCCGTCACGCGCCACGCGTTCGCCGTCTTGCTGTCCGGATCGAGCAGGATGGGGAAGGTGAGCGCGAGATTGCGGACGTACGGCTCGAGCAGCGCGCGTGGCGCGCCGCGGTCCACGGACACTCCAAGTACGACCAGCCCGCGTGCGCGGTAGTCCTTCCACAGCGCCTCCAGCGTCGGCATCTCGTCCGTGCACGGCACGCACCAGGTGGCCCAGAAGTTGAGGATGACGAGCTGGTCACGGTAGTCGGCGAGCGCCGCGCGCCGCCCGTCGAGCGTGGCCAGGCTGAAGGCGGGGCCACGCTGGCCCTCCTTGAATTCGGAGATGCCGGCTTTCTCGAAGGCGTCGAGCGCGGGTTCGGCGTGCCCGGCGTGATGGCCGCCTTCCTCGCCCGCCCGGCTGCGCGGCAGGAACCACACGAGAGCGCCCACGAGGACGACGGCGAGCGTGGCGCGCACGACCGTGTCGCGCCGGGACGCGCCGGACAGGCTAGACGCCCAGCTTTTCACGGGTCACCGGGCTCTCTCTGAGCTCGCGCGAGGAGGCCTCGAACACGATCGACCCCTTCTCCATGATGTAGCCGCGATCGCAGACGGACAGCGCGACGCGCGCGTTCTGCTCGACGAGCAGGACGGTCACGCCGAGCCGCTTCAGCTCGCCCACCATGTCGCGGATGTGGCGGATGAAGGCGGGGGCCAACCCCTGCGTGGGCTCGTCCATGAGGATGAGCTTGGAGCCGGCCATCATGACGCGCGCGATGGCGAGCATCTGCTGCTCGCCCCCCGACAGCGTCTTGCCGGGCTGGTCGATGCGCTCGCTCAGGCGCGGGAAGTGCTTAAAGACCTCGTCGAGCCGCTGCCGTCGGAGCGCCTCCGACCGGTTCGACGCCGCCGACAGCCCAAGCTCGAGGTTCTCCCGCAC
>CAYQQT010000419.1:0-4121 GCA_964419375.1 uncultured bacterium | reverse complement strand
GTGCGAGCTGAGCCGGTGCCGCCGGCGAGGCAAGTGGTGAAATGGCTCGAAAAGCGTGCGAGCCGAGCCGGTGCCTCCTGCGAGGCAAGCGGTGAAATGGCTCGAAAAATGGCACGATGGGGCGTGGCCAAGCGGCAAGGCGCGGGACTTTGGCTCCCGTATTCGGAGGTTCGAATCCTCCCGCCCCAACCACCTCTTGAACGGGACGCCCATGGCCTATGAGCTGAAGCTGTTCACAGGAAACGCCAACCGCCCGCTGGCGGAGGAGATCGCGCAGTACCTGCGCGTGCCCGTCTCCGACGCGGAGGTCACGCGCTTCTCCGACGGCGAGATCTACGTCCAGGTGAACGAGAACGTGCGGGGCGCGGACGTGTTCCTCATCCAGCCCACCTGCCCCCCCGTCAACGACACCCTGATGGAGCTGCTCATCATGATCGACGCCATGAAACGGGCGTCGGCGCACCGGATCACCGCCGTGCTCCCGTACTATGGATACGCGCGCCAGGACCGCAAGGTGCAGCCGCGGGTGCCGATCTCCGCCAAGCTCGTCGCCGATCTGCTGGAGGCGGCGGGCGTGCACCGCGTGCTCGCCCTCGACCTGCACGCGGGCCAGATCCAGGGCTTCTTCAGCGTGCCCGTCGATCATCTCTTCGCGGCCCCCGTCATCATCGACTACCTCGGCAAGAAGGACCTCCAGGACCCGGTCATCGTGTCGCCGGACGCGGGCGGCGTGGAGCGCGCGCGCGCCATCGCCAAGCGGCTGAACGCGGGCCTGGCCATCATCGACAAGCGGCGCGACAAGCCGGGAGCGACGGTGGCCATGCACCTCATCGGCGACGTGAAGGACAAGGACGCCGTCGTCATCGACGACATGATCGACACCGCGGGCACGCTCGTACAGGCGGTGGGGGCGCTCGAGCGCGAGGGCGCCCGCCGCATCCTCGCCTGTGGTGTCCATCCCGTCCTCTCCGGCCCCGCCGTGGAGCGCATCAAGGCCTCGCCGCTCGAGGAGATCGTGGTCACCAATTCCATCCCGGTGTCGGCGGAAAAACGCGCGGCGCGGGTCACCGTGCTCACGGTGGCGCCGCTGCTCGGCGAAGCGATACGGCGGATCCACGACGAGGAATCCGTCTCGACGTTGTTCGTCTAGATAAAAGGAGCCTGAGACGATGAAGATGCAGGAGCTCACGATCACCAAGCGCGACACCTTCGGCAAGGGCCCCGCCCGGCGGCTACGCCGCGACGGCGTGGTGCCGGCCATCCTGTACGGCGGCGCGGCGACGCAGTCGATCGCGGTCGATCCCAAGAACGTGCTGCGGATCATCCACGGCCACGAGGGCACCACGCAGCTCCTGACGCTCAAGATGGATGGCGAGAGCGGCACGCGCATGGCGGTCATCCGCGAGATGCAGTTCGATCCCGTCAGCGAGCGGCTGCTCCACGTCGATCTCCAGGAGGTGCTGGCGGACCGCGCCATCACCGTACGGGTGGCCGTGCATCCCGTGGGAGAGGCCATCGGTGTCAAGGACACCAAGGGCATCCTGAGCCTCGTGCTGCACGAGCTGGAGGTGTCGTGCCTGCCCGGCAACATTCCGGAGCGCATCGACGCGGACGTGAGCGGCCTTGCCATCGGCGACGTGCTCACCGTGGCCGCCCTCGCCGTGACGGAGGGGGTGCGCATCCTCAACGATCCCGGCCAGGCCATCGCCACCGTGTCCCCGCCCATGGCGGAAGAGGTGGCGGCGCCCGTGGTGGCGGCGGCGGCGGAGCCCGAGGTGCTCACCGAGCGCAAGCCGAAGGAAGGCGAGGCGGCGGCAGCGGCGCCTGCCGACGACGGCAAGAAGGCGAAGAAAGAGAAGTAACGGAGCGCGGCCCGCGTGGCCCACGCGGTGGTGGGGCTCGGCAACCCCGGTCCGGAATACCGGGGCACCCGCCACAACGTGGGCCAGCGCGTGCTCGACGCGCTCGCCACGCAGCTCAAGAAGGCGTGGCGGCGCGACGGGCAGGCGATGGTGGCCCACGCGTCGTGGCGCGGCGATCCCCTCCATCTCATCAAGCCCCTGACCTTCATGAACGTGAGCGGCCCCGCGGTGGCGGCCGCCCTGCGCCGCGTGGATGCGGACACGGGCGATCTCATCCTCGTGTACGACGACATCGACCTTCCCCTCGGCACCGTGCGCGTGAGGATCAAGGGCAGCTCGGGCGGTCACAACGGCGTGCGCTCCGTGATCGAGGCGCTGGGCACCGAGGACATCCGGCGCGTGAAGGTGGGCGTGGGCCGCCCGGAAGGACGCGGCGGCGTGGCCGACCACGTGCTCGCCGCCTTCGAGCCCGAGGAGGAAGAGACGGTCAGGGCGGCGGTGGAGGAAGCGGCGCGGCGAGTCCTCGAGCTGACGCAGCGGCGCTGAGGCGATGGTCCACGAGCTCCTCACGGCCGTTCCCCTCAGCATCATGGCGGCGGCGGTCTTCGCGCTCCTCGCGCGCTGGGCCCGCCAGCCGCTGATCATCGGCTACATCGCCGGCGGCGTCGCCCTCGGCGGTCACCTCGGCCTCGGCCTCGTCACCGACGAGGGGAGCATCGAGGCCATCTCGGAGATCGGCCTCATCTTCCTGCTCTTCATCATCGGCCTCGAGATCCAGGTGCCGCGCCTGCTCCAGGCGGGGCGCACCATCGTCGTCGCGGGCCTCCTGCAGTTTCCGCTGTGCGTGGCGCTCGCCTGGTGGGCGATGGGCAGCGTGGGCGCGCCCGGGCGCGGCCAGTTCGACGGCCTGTACCTCGCCATCGCCTTCAGCCTGTCCTCCACGCTCATCGTCGTGAAGCTGCTCGTGGACAAGCTGGAGATCGCCACGCTGGCCGGCAAGATCACCCTCGGCATCCTGATCTTCCAGGACATCTGGGCCATCGGCTTTCTCGCCTTCCAGCCAAATCTAGAGACCCTGGAAGCCGCTCCCCTGCTCAAGTCGCTCGCGGCCGGCCTGCTCCTCGTGGGCGCGGCCGCGCTCATGTCGCGCCTCGTCCTGCCCGCGCTCTTCCGGGCCATCGCCTCCGTGCACGAGCTGGTCCTCATCACGGCGGTGGCGTGGTGCTTCCTGGTGGCGGGCGTGGCCGACTGGGCGGGCCTCTCCAAGGAGATGGGGGCGCTCATCGCGGGGATGGTGCTGGCGGCCTTCCCCTACAACATCGAGGTGACCTCGCGGCTGTCCGGCGTGCGCGACTTCTTCGTGACGCTCTTCTTCGTGACGCTGGGGCTGCGGCTGCCCATCCCCACCGCCGATCTGCTCGCGCTCGCCGCCGTGGCTTCGCTCGTCGTCATCGGCAGCCGCTTCCTCGTTATCGGCTCGCTCTTCGCGCTCCTGCGCCTCGACGCGCGCACGGCGGGCGTGGTGGCCGTCAACCTCGCGCAGGTGAGCGAGTTCTCCCTCGTCATCGTCAGCCTCGGCGCCGGCTACGGCCACGTGAGCGATCGCGTCGCCGTCCTCGTGCTCTACACGCTGCTCATCACCGCCGTGCTCTCCACGTACGGCATCCTGTTCAACCACGAGATCGGCGCCACCCTGGGGCGGCTGCTCGCGCGCACGGGCGCCCCCGCCTGGCTCGGCAACCGCCGCCAGCAGCGGGAGCCGCGCGGGGAGGCCGGGCCCCCGCCCGACATCTTCCTGCTCGGCATGTCCCAGGAAGGACTGGCGCTGATGGCGCACGTGCAGCGCGACACGCGCGGCATGAAGGACCGCGTGGTGGCGGTGGACTTCAACCCGGAGACGCTCGAGCTGCTGCACGAGGCCGGCATCGAATGCCACTACGGCGACATCGCGAACGTGGAGACCCTGCGCCACGCGGGCATCGAGCACGCCCGCATCGCCGTCTCCAGCATCTCGGACGCCTACCTGCGCGGCGTGGACAACCTCGCGCTCCTGCGCCTCGTGCGCGGCGTGGCGCCCCACGCGCGCGTGATCGTCACCGCCGACACCCCGAAGCGGGCCGCCAAGCTGTACGCCGAGGGAGCGACCTACGTCCTCATCCCGACCGCGCTGTCTGCCGAGCACCTCTATCACCTGCTCGACGACCCGTCGCCGAACGCGCTGGAGGCCGCGCGGCGGCGCCAGGCCGACGACGCCGCCCG
>CAYQQT010000418.1:0-4123 GCA_964419375.1 uncultured bacterium | reverse complement strand
CGGTGATGCTCGCGAGCGGGAGCCGGCCGGCCGCAAGGCGGTTCTTGCCGACGACGGCATGACAGGGGACGCCGGCGGCCCGGCAGCGCTCGGTCCACTGCGCGCTCGGTGGCGTGGCCACCGTCACCGCGTGGCCGCGCGCGGCGAGGCCGACGGCGAGATCGCGAACCTGGACGGCGGCGCCGGTGAAGAAGTCCCCCTTCGGGTAGATCTGCAAGACCCGAAGGGGGCCGCCCATTCAGACTCCGAAGAATTCGCGCACGGCGGCGGCCACCACGTCGATCTCCGCCATGGTATGTCCGGCCGAGATCGGCAGCGTGAGGATCTCGTCCACGAGGCGCTCGGTCTCCGGCAGCCGAGAGGAGCCGTAGTGCGCGACGGCGGGCTGCCGGTACGTGGGCACCGGGTCGTGCACGCCCGTATGGATGAGTGCAAGGCATTCGAAGCCGAGCTCGCCCACTACGCCGGCGTCCGCAAGCGGAATCGCGGTCGCATCTCTCTCCTACTGGGAGCTGCCGGGGAGGCGTTCATAACGTCCACGGAAGTAGAGCAGGGGCTCGCCGCTCCCCCCCCGGGCGCGCTCCACGCGCCCCACGAAGATTGTGTGATCGCCCTCGACGTAGGCGTTCACGGTGGCGCATTCGAGCTGCGCGAGCGCGCCGTCGATGAGCGGCACGCCCAGGTCGCCGAGCGTGAAAGCGATCCCGTCGAACTTGTCCAGTCGTGTGGAGGCGAAGCGCCGCGACGCCGCTTCCTGATCGGTGGTGAGCACGTTCACCGCGAAGCGGTTGCTGTCGCGTAGCGCCGGATAGCTCTGCGATTTGTGATCGACGCACACGAGCACGAGCGGAGGATCGAGCGACACCGAGCAGAACGCGCTCGCGGTGAGGCCGGTGGGTCGCCCGTCGCCGTCCGTGGTGGTGAGGATGGTCACTCCGGTCGCGAAGTGACTGAGAACGCGGCGAAAGTCGTCCGGAGCGAGCACCGTTTCTATGTAGCAGGAAGGTATCTCGAATGCAACGCATCCGGGAAATCCGTCCTGTATAGTCGGCCTATGCCCTCCGAGCAGGCCGTTCTCGATGCGTTGCGCGCCGTCAAGGATCCCGAGCAGCAGAAGGACATCGTCACCCTCGGCCTCGTGCGCGAGCTCGCCATTCACGAAGGGCAGGTGAGCTTCACGCTCGCCTTCGCGGGGCAGCCGCCCGCCACCAAGGTGATCGTGCACAGCATGGCGACGAAGATCGTGGGCCAGCTCGCAGGCGTGACCAAGGTGCAGGTGAAGATGGGCGCGGGCGGCGGCGCCGCCCATTCGCACGCGGACCATTCTCACGCCGCTCCGCAGGCGCCGCCGGCGCCGGTGAAGGGCGCGGGCTTCATTCCCGAGGTCCGCCAGACCATCGCGGTGTCCTCGGGCAAGGGCGGCGTGGGCAAGTCCACGGTGGCGGTGAACCTGGCGCTCGCGCTGCGCGCCACGGGGGCGGCGGTCGGCATCATCGACTCCGATGTCTACGGCCCCGACCTGCCGCTGATGATGGGCACCAAGGGGCGCCCGGGGATGTTCGACAACCGCATCATCCCCATCGAGGCGCACGGCGTGAAGATGATGTCCATCGGCCTCCTCGTGGACGAGAAGGAGCCGCTCGTCTGGCGCGGACCGATGATCCACTCCTTCATCCAGCAGATGCTCAAGGACGTCATGTGGGGCGCGCTCGACTACCTGGTCTTCGACATGCCTCCTGGGACCGGCGACGCGCAGCTGTCGCTCTCGCAGGTGATCCCCCTCGGCGGCGTGGTGATGGTGACGACCCCCCAGGACGTCGCGCTGCTCGACGTGCGCAAGGCGATCGGGATGTTCCAGCGCCTCAACGTGCCCATGCTCGGCATCGTCGAGAACATGAGCTACTTCGAGGCGCCCGACACGGGCACGCGCTATCACATCTTCGGCGAGGGCGGCGGCAAGAAGGTCGCCGCGGAGTACGGCGTGCCGCTGCTCGCGCAGCTTCCGCTCGATCCCGACACCCGCGCGGGCGGAGACGAGGGCGCGCCCATCATCGTGCGGCGCCCGAAGTCGGCGCAGGCGCTCGCCTTCCACGAGCTCGCCGCGCGTGTCATCGAGCGGCTCGAGGCGGTGGCCGGCCTCAAGCCTCTGCCCACGATCAGCTAACCGGAGTCGCCGGTGCCGGCGCCAGTTTCCGCCATGGTCGTGCCCATCTTTCCGCTGCCCGACGTCACCTTCTTTCCGCACACGCTGCTGCCGTTGCACGTCTTCGAGGCGCGCTACCGCGCGATGGTGATGGACGCGCTCGAGCGCGACCGGCGCTTGGCCATCGTGCGGCTGCGGCCCGGGTACGAGGCCGCGTACGCGGGCAAGCCGGCCGTGCACCCGGTGGCGGGGGTCGGCGAGATCGTCAGCTTCGAGCGCCTCGCCACGGGCCGGTACAACATCCTCGTGCGCGGCGATGCGCGCGTGCGGATCGAAAGCGAGGTGCCCAGCGACACCCTCTATCGCATCGCGCGCGCGCGGCGGCTCGACGACGTGGAGAGTCCCGTCGACGCCGCCCACGCGCTTGCGCGCGATGTCCAGGATGCGCTTACGCGCATCCGAGCCACCTGCGCCACCCTGCTCACCGCGCTCGATCGTCCGGCCGACCTGCTCGACACCGCCCTTGCGGAAGGCCAGCCGGCGGGCGCCATCGCCGACCGCGTGGCGGCCGCGGTGCTGCCGGATGCCGATCTGCGCCAGGAGCTGCTGGAGACACTCGAGGTGGGCGCGCGCGTCACGCGCGTGGCAGGGGCGCTGGAAGCGCTCGTCAAGGAGCTGAAAGGCGGCCGCGAGTGAGGTGGGCGGTGGCGGCGCTGCTGGCGCTGGTGACGTGTGTTCAAGCGGCAGAGGCGCGCCCATGGTCGTGGCTGGGCGTGCGCATCCGCGATCTCGCCGAGCAGGAGATGGAAGAAATCGCCTCCCGCCACGGCATTCGCGAGGGCTACGGCGTCATGATCGTAGAAGTGATGCCGGATACGCCGGCGGCGGCGGGGGGCGTCAAGGCGGGGGACATCGTCGTCGGTCTCGACGAGCGGCCGGTGACGGACACCCGCGTGCTCCAGCAGATCATCGCCGCCTCGCCGCTGCAGCGCGACGTCAAGCTGACCGTTCTTCGGCCGGAGGGCCGGCGCCCGCTCGACGTCCGCCTCACGGCCATGCCGCGCGAGATTGCCGGGGAACGCGTGGCGGCCGAGTTCGGTTTCGTCCTGCAAGAGCCGCAGGCGCAGCCGGAGCTGGGCGGTCGCCGCCCGCCCTCCACCGCGCCCACGGTCACGGTGGTGGTGCGCCGGAGCCCCGCCGAGAAAGCGGGGCTGGAGGTAGGAGACGTCATCCTCCAGGTGGGCGAGCAGGCCGTAATCAGCCGAGACGCCGCGCGCCAAGCCCTGGCCGACGCCGCCATCGACCGACCGCTCCGCCTGACCGTCCGCCGCGGCGACCGCCTCGTCTCAATGGAAGTCCCGGCCCTTCGGGCACGATAGGAGTGGTCGGACCATCGAGGAGCGGCGAGGGATGACGGTACAAGCAGCCGCCGGAGATCGAGGAGCGCCGGGCGCTTGGCGGCGCGGGGCTTGGGGGCCCTTCGAGGCCCCCATGTAAATCAAGCGGCCCAGCCGTCGGGATGACGCCACATGCGGTTGCCGGACATCGAGGCGCGCCACGGCTTCGCCGGGGCGCGTCCGAGCGCCGGGGGGGTTTGGGGGGCCCTTCTAGGCCCCCCATCTAACTTGACAAGATCGACATATGTCCGCTAGGTTGCGCGGCAGGTCGTCGAGCCTCAGCGTGCTGAGGCTCGACGTTCACAGCGGCATTCACATCGCAGCAAGCGGCCGTGCACTTCGAGCCAGTGCACCACAAGGAGGTTCTCCATGAGCGACACCCAGCAAGCGACCCCTGAACCCTCGCGTCGGAAGTTTCTGACCGGCGCCGCGGTGGCGGCGGCGGGCGCGGCCGCGCTCGGCTTCCCGAACGTCGTCAAGGCGCAGGGACCGATCTCGATGCGCTGGCAGAGCACGTGGCCGCAGAGGGACATCTTCCACGAGTACGCGCTCGACTTCGCCAAGAAGGTCAACGACATGACCG
>CAYQQT010000417.1:0-4135 GCA_964419375.1 uncultured bacterium | reverse complement strand
CGCCGTAGTAGATGCCGGCGAGCATGATGATCGACGCCTCCGGCGTGGACTTGAAGGTGGCGGGCAGCAGAAGGGACATCGCGCCCACGGGGCCGATGCCGGGCAGCACGCCGATGAGGGTGCCGATGAAGACGCCGACGAAGCAGTAGAAGAGGTTCTGTGGCTGCAATGCCACGGAAAACCCGAGGCCGAGCTGCTGCAGCAGCTCCATGTCAGCCGAGCTCGAAGACGCCCGGCGGCAGCGGCGCGCCGAGCCAGAGGTGGAACACCGCGTAGGCGATGAGCGTGCTCGCCACCGCGCCGCCGACGGCCACCGACCACCGCTGCGGCTCCACGAACTTGAAGAGCACCACGAGCAGCACGAAGGTGGTGCCGATGAAGCCGAGCCAGCTCAACACCCAGGCGTAGGCGACGAGGGCGGCGACGACCATGACCACTTTCTTCCAGCGGATGCCCCACGCCATCTGCGGCCCCGTGCCCGGCCGGCGCCGCAACGCGCCCACGAGCACGATGCCGGCGAGGAGGAGCATGACGACGCCCACCCAGAAGATCATGAAGCCGGAGCCGGGGTCGCGCACCGACCCCAGCTCGAGCTCCCATCCCGCGTAGCAGACGTAGGCGCCGACGGCGGCCCACAGCAGCGAGCTCGCGACGTCGGCGCGGTTCATCTACGACTTCTTGGCGAGCCCGAGCTGCTCGACGATCACGCGCGCTTCCTCGAACTGCTCGCGCGCGTACTTCGTGTAGTCCTCGGTGTTCTTGTAGAAGGGCTCCATGTCCAGCCGCTCGAGCGTCTTGAGGTACGCCGGCTCCTCCATGCCCTTGCGGAAGGCGTCGTGCAGCACCTTGACGACCTTGGCATCCATGCCCTTCGGCCCCGCGAAGCCGTAGGGCGAGTTCGACACGATGCCGTACCCGAGGTCTTTCAGCGTGGGCACGTTGGGCCAGCGCTTCGTGCGCTCGTTGCCCCACGTGCAGAGCAGGCGCAGCGCGCCCGCGTCCACCTGCGGGCCCCAGCCCGTGGAGTCGGCGGTGGCGTTCACGTGGCCGCCGAGCACGGCGGGCGTCGTCTCCGCGCCGCCCTTCATCGGCACCTGCGTCCACTTGATGCCTTCCTTCAGCGCGAGCTGCTCCATCGTGATGTGCAGCGTGGTGCCGGCGCCGGGCGTGGCGTAGGTCACCTTGCCCGGGCTCGCCTTGGCGTACGCCACGAACTCCTTCCACGTCTTCCACGGGCTGTCCGACTTCACCACCACGCCGAAGGTGTAGCCGGTGACGTGGATGACGTAGCTGAAGTCCTTCATGGGATCCCACGTGGCCTTTATCATGTGCGGCAGCCGGAAGATCGTGATCGGGATCTGCGCGATCGTGTAGCCGTCCGGCTTCGCCGTCGCCACCATCGTGGCCGCGCCCACGGTGCCGCTGCCGCCCGGCTTGTTCTCGATGACGATCTGCTGCCCGAGGTGCTTGCCGGTCGCTTCCGCGAGCGCCCGCATCTGCACGTCGGTGGAGCCGCCGGGCGGCCACGGGCAGATCAGCGCCACGGGCTTCGTCGGGAAGTCGGCGCCGCGCGCGGCGCGGGGCAGCGAGGAGGCCGCGGTGCCGGCGGCGGCGAGCTGAAGCAGTCTGCGTCGGGTAAGGCTCATGTGTTGTCTCCTTCCAGGGTGGGCAATCGGTCCAGCGGGACCGGGTCCGACAGCCCGGATCCCCGCTTGTCCATCACAATGACACGAGCAAAGGACGCGAGCCGGTCCAGAAACCGCGCCATACGGGGCTCATCCCACATGTGCTCGATGTGCGATATCCAGCCGTGCATGAAGACGAGGTCGAAAGGGCCCGTGCCGATGACTTGGTACGCGATGTGGAAACGGAGCGGCTGAGCGGCCGCGGCGCAGCCGGTCCGATCGAGACGCTGGTTAGGCAGACCTGCGAAAGCCGCTAGACGACGGCGCCGAATAGACGCCCGACTGCGGCAGTACATCCCATGGCCACCGCACCCCAGAACGCGACGCGCAGCGCCCCTCGTGTGAGCGAGGCGCCGCCAAGGCGAGCAGCTACACCCCCGAGGACAAGCAGGAGCCCCAACGTCACTCCCACGACGCCCAGCGCCAGGCCCCCGGCAGGCAACAGCGCCGCAAGGAGCGCGGGGGGTGCCGCCCCTACAGCAAAAGCGGCCGCGGACGCCGCCGCTGCCTGAATCGGCCGAGCCCGTGTCGTCTCATGGATGCCGAGCTCGTCCCGGGCATGGGCCCCCAAGGCGTCGTGGGCCATCAGTTGATCCACGACTTGGACCGCGAGGTCGCGGCTGAGGCCCCGGGCCATGTAGATCCCCGCCAACTCGGCTCGCTCGGCCTCCGGCGAGGTAGCGAGTTCGCCGCGCTCCCGGGAGAGATCAGCCTGCTCGGTATCCGCTTGGGAGCTGACCGAGACGTACTCGCCCGCTGCCATGGAGAGGGCGCCGGCTACGAGACCCGCCACCGCAGCGAGCAAGACGGCCGCTTGGGTGGGCTCGGCCGAAGCCACGCCCACAATCAAGCTGCTCGTGGAAATGAGGCCGTCGTTGGCGCCGAGTGTGGCGGCGCGCAACCAGCCGATCCGCTTGCTACGGTGCAACTCACCGTGCATGGCCAACCTTATGTTATGTATTGGTACCAATCGGATGCCACCTAACGTTCACGCTCAGCGGCCGGGGCGAACAACGCGAGCCCCGGTCCGTTGGAGCGTGATGTTATGCGGCTTGATCGATGTCGCGCTTCATCGCCATGCCCTTGGAGCATCGTGCCTATGCTTACAGCGACGGCGCTTCGACGACGGAAACATCGTGGCGCTTCACCTGCTCGATGGCCGGTCCGGTCACGGTAAGGAACTCCAGGTTGATCTCAGTCTTCTGTCCGGGTGCCAGCTTGTCGATTTTCGTCGTGGTCGTCGCCGTCCCGAGAAGCTTGCCGGCACCATCGAAGGCGCCTCCCGTGACTTTGACCTGACGTAACGGCACTTCAGCTAGGTTCTGCACGGTGCCCTTGATGTGAAGGTGACCGGAAGCGCAGACATACATCCCCGGGTCCATTCCCGGGTGGAGTCCGACGCTCTCGATTTCCACCTTTACCTTGTCCTTGAGATCCCTGGCCGCAGCCGAACTTACGATCATCGTGCCAACTATTGCCGCGATTACGAATGCACCGAGCATCTTCATAGAGACCTCCTTGGATCGGCTATTCGACCACTCGATCGACACGAACCAGCACGGGCCGCGGAACGTCCAGCCCGAGCATTCGCGCGGTTCTGGCATTGACGATGAACTCGATACGATCCGGCAACTCCACCGGCAGGTCGGCTGGTCGAGTCCCAGATAGGATTCGATCGGCCAGACGGGCAGCTTGTCGACCTTGCAGGTACTGGTCCGGACCATACGAGGCGAGCGCGCCGAACTTCGACCAAAACGACGCTGGATACATCGTCGGGAGCTTATTCGACGTCGCCACCTCGAGACTGCGACCCGGAATATTGAGGTTGAGCCCGGATTGAACGATGAGGATCCCGTCACGGCCCCCCGGCTTCATCGCGGCTAGACCAGGCTCGATGTCGAGGGCCGCCGTAATGGAGCGCTCAATGAGCTCGAGACCACCCAAGCGACTCGCTGCCAACCTTGCCGAGGCCACGGCGTCGCGCTCCTCGCTCTCACGAGGATCATACGTGATGAGAACGCGCCTGAGCGAAGGAACGACTTCCTTGAAGAACTCGAGGCGCTTCGCGGTCAACTCAGCCCGCAGACTGCCGATCCCGGTGATGTTCCCTCCCGGCTTGGCGAGGCCACGGACGAGGCCGAGCTTGACTGGATCGCTAGCCTGGGTGAAGACGATCGGGATTGCGTCCGTCGCTTTCTGGCACGCGAGCGCATCGGGGCCGGCGACGCAATAGAGAAGATCCGGTGACTGGCGTACGAGTGCGGCGGCAAGCTCGGGCAAGCGTGTCGGATCCCCTCCGGCGGCGCGCACGTCGAACGTCACGCTCCGACCCTCGACGTAGCCGAGATCCTTGAGGCCGTCCCGAAATCCCTCGGTGTTGCTGTGCCATGGCGCCCAGGCTGAAGTGAGAATTGCGATCTTCACGGGCGTGGTCGGTCGAGCGGCTGGCG
>CAYQQT010000416.1:0-4139 GCA_964419375.1 uncultured bacterium | reverse complement strand
AGGCGGCCGCACGCGCCCACCACGCCGTCGGGGAAGAAGAGCACGGCGCCCATGAAGAGCGCGCCCAGGAAGAGCAGCCAGAGATCAGGGTAGCTGGTGGTGAGCCAGCTCTGCATCCAGTTGACCCCGAAGGCGCCCACGATCGCCCCCAGCAGCGTGCCCCGTCCCCCTGCCGCCACCCACACCACCATCTCGATGGAGGGCAGGACGCCGATCTTGGCGGGCGTGATGATGCCGACCTGGGGCACGTAGAGGGCGCCCGCCACGCCCGCGAGCGCGGCCGACACCACGAAGACGAAGAGCTTGAAGCGCGCGGGCGAGTAGCCGGAGAAGAGCACGCGCGTCTCGCTGTCCCGGATGGCCACGAGCACCTTGCCCGCCCGGCTGCCGGTGATCCACCGGCACGCCGCGTAGGCGCCCACGAGGGCGAGCGCGGTCACGACATACAGCCCCCGCTGCGTCGAGGCCGCGTGGAGCGAAAAGCCGAAGACGGTCTTGAAGTCCGCGAGCCCGTTGGTGCCGCCCAGGTTCATCTCGTTGCGGTTGAAGACGAGCCAGGCGCTGTAGGCGAGCGCCTGCGTGATGATCGAGAAGTACACGCCGCGGATGCGGCTGCGGAAGGCGAGGTAGCCGAAGGCGAGCGCGAAGAGGGCGGGCACGAGCACGACCGCGGCCGCCGTGAAGGCGCCGGAGGCGAAGGGCCGCCAGAAGAACGGCAGCTCCGTGACGCGGTTCCACACCATGAAGTCGGGCAGCACGTTCTGGTAGACGCCCTTGGCGCCGATCTCCAGCATGAGGTGCATGCCCATCGCGTAGGCGCCGAGGCCGAAGAACACGCCGTGGCCGAGGCTCAGCACCCCCGCGTAGCCCCACAGCAGGTCGATGCCGAGGGCGAGGATGGCGTAGGCGAGGAACTTGCCGAAGAGGTTGAGCGTGAAGTCCGAGACCGCCAGCGGCGAGTGCGCGGGCAGCGCGTTGCAGACGGGCAGCACCACCACCACGAGCACGGCGGCGGCGGCGAGTGCTCCCGTCTCACGCGTCCGCATTGCGCCCCCGGCCCGCGAAGAGACCCGCCGGGCGCGATTGTAGGAAGAGCATCACGCCCACGAGGATAGCGACCTTGGCGAACACCGCGCCCAAAGCGGGCTCCACGCCCTTGTTGAGGCCGCCGATGCCGACGGCGGCGAGGATGGTGCCCGCGAGCTTGCCCACCCCGCCCGTGACCACGACCATGAAGGAGTCGACGATGTAGTTCTGTCCCAGCGACGGCCCCACGTTGCCTATCTGGGTGAGCGCGCAGCCCGCGAGGCCGGCGAGGCCGGCGCCGAAGGCGAAGGTGGTGGCGTCGACCACCCCCGCGCGCACGCCGAGGCAGGCGCTCATGGTGCGGTTCTGCGTGACGGCGCGGATGCGCAGGCCGGCGCCCGTGCGGAAGAGCAGCCAGTACGTGGCCGTCACCGACACCGCGGCGAGGCCGATGATGAAGACGCGGTTGTAGGGAAGCTGCAGCCCCGCCATCACGGGCACGCCGCCCGAGAGCCACCGGGGCGAGGCGACGTCCACGTTGGCGGCGCCGAACCAGAGCCGCAGCCCCTGCTGGATGATGAGCGAGGCGCCCCACGTCAGCAGCAGCGTCTCCAGCGGCCGGCCGTAGAGGTGACGGATGACGCCACGCTCGAGCACGAGGCCGACGGCGGCGGCGACGAGGAACGACACCGGCAGCGCCAGCACGAAGGCGGCGTCGCTCGCCGCGGGCCACCACGCGCGGAACACCGTCTGCACCACGTACGTCGCATACGCGCCGAGCGCCATCAGCTCGCCGTGCGCCATGTTGATGACGCCCATGAGCCCGAAGACGATGGCGAGACCGAGCGACATCAGCAACAGGATCGAGGCCAGCGACGCTCCCTGGAAGACGGTCTCCAGCACTTCGGTCAGCATCCCCCAGCGCTCGATCTGGCCCACGGCGCGCTCGGCGGCCGCGCGCGCTTCGGGCGCGGCGGCGCCATCCGATGCCATCCGTCGCAGGGCGGCCAGCGCGCCGGAGGAGTGCAGACCGCCGAGCATCCGTGCCGCCTCCGTGCGGGCGGCCGCATCGCCGTGAGCGAGCCGGATGAGCGCCAGCGCCTCCGAGAGCGCGTGGCGCACCCAGCGGTCCTGCTCCCGGGCGAGCGCGGCTTCGATCACCGGCGCCGCCGCCGCGTCCGCCTGGTTGCCCAGCTTCACGGCGGCGGCGCGGCGCGCGGCGGGATCGGCATCGGCGAGCTGCAGGCGCGTCTCGTCGGCGTCGAGGAAGGGCTTGATCACGAGCCGCAGCCGGCGATCCGCGGACACCTCCTTGAGGTCGGCGAGCGGCACCACGCCGAGACCGACGCCGTCGATCGACCGGATCTCGATGACCTCCTGCTCGCCGCGCGTCGACCTGGCGCCACCGATGACGAGCTCCGTCGTGCCCGCCGCCGTCCGGGCGTAGAGCCCGCCCTCGCGCAGGACGCCGAGCACCGCCAGCCATTTCGCCTCCCGCGTGCTGCCGAGCGCGGTCACGGCCGCCGCCCGGCGCTCCGCGTCGTCGGAAGCGAGATCCGCGAGGGCAGAGGCGGGGACGGCGGCGTGGCCCGCCGCGGGAGCGGCGAGCCACGCGAACAGCACCGCGATGAAGAGTCGCTGCATCACGCCTTCTTCGAGTACGTGCCCTTCTGCTTCACCCAGTCGCAGCCCTTGTCGGGGCTCGTGTACTCGCTCCACGGCTCCGCCTTCACGAGGCCCTTGGAGCGCGAGACCACCTTGAACTGGCCGTCCTTGAGGATCTCGCCGATGAGCACCGGCTTGTAGGTGTGGTGGTTGGTCTCGTCCATCTTGATCCTGCCCCCCGGCGCGAGGAACTCCTGGCCGTACACCGCCTTGCGCACGGCGTCCACCTCGGTGGACTTGGCCTTCTCCACCGCCTGCTTCCACACGTACACGCCGAAGTACGCGGCCTCCATGGGATCGTCGGTCACGCGCTTGTCGCCGCCGGGCAGGTTGTTCTTCTTGGCGTAGGCCTTGAAGGCCTGCACGAACTTCTTGTTCTGCGGCGTGTCCACCGACTGGTAGTAGTTCCAGGCGGCGAGATGGCCCACGAGCGCGCCCGCGTCCATGCCGCGCAGCTCGTCCTCCGCCACGCTGAAGGCCATGATGGGCGCGTTCTCGGAGCGCAGACCCTGGTTGGCGAACTCCTTGTAGAAGGGCACGTTGCTGTCGCCGTTGATGGTGGACAGCACCGCCGCGTTGCCGCCCGTGGAGAAGCGTTTGATCTTGCTCACGATGGTCTGGTAGTCCTGGTGATTGAAGGGCGTGTACTCCTCCGCGATGGAGTCGGCGGGGATGCCCTTGGCGAGCAGGTAGGCGCGCAGGATCTTGTTCGCCGTGCGCGGGAACACGTAATCCGTGCCGAGCAGGTAGAACTTCTTGTAGCCGCCGCCCTCCTTCGACATCAGATATTCAGCGGCGGGGATCAACTGCTGATTGGGAGTCGCCCCCGTGTAGAAAACATTCTTGCTGCACTCCTCCCCTTCATACTGCACGGGGTAGAAGAGCAGGCCGTTGTTATTCTCGAACACGGGCAGCACCGACTTACGGCTGACGGAGGTCCAGCAGCCGAAGGTGGCGGCGACCTTGTCCTGCAGCAGGAGCTGCTTGGCCTTCTCCGCGAAGAGGTCCCAGTTGGAGGCGGGATCGACGACGACCGTCTGCACCTTGCGGCCGAGCACGCCGCCCTTGGCGTTGATCTCCTCTACCGCCATCAGCACCACGTCGCGCAGCGACACCTCGCTGATGGCCATGGTGCCGGAGAGGCTGTGCAGTACGCCGACCTTGATCGGCTCGCCGCCCTGGGCGGTGACGATGCGCGGCCACGCGCCCGCGCCCGCGGCGAGACCCGCGCCCGCCGCCAGTGTTCCCAGGAAATGCCGACGTGAAATGGACATGACGTCTCCCTTCTGTGTGCCGCCGGGGCGCATCCGCGCCCGACGTTCGGCGAAACATCGCCGGTGGATGGTGGCGGCCACGCTGCCGCACGAGGTCGGGACGTCGTTGTCCATGTGGATGGTCAGGGGGTGTCGCGAGTGATCGACTCGGAGACGAGGACGGCCTTGGCGATG
>CAYQQT010000415.1:0-4146 GCA_964419375.1 uncultured bacterium | reverse complement strand
GCGCCCTCTACGCCGCCAAGCGCGCGCGGGCTTGAGGTATTAGATAGGGGGCCCTTCGAGGCCCCCCTGTAACTCATCCGGGGTGGGGCATACTTTGTCCGATGGCGAAGGCATCTTCGCGGCATCGGCGGGCGAATGGCGGGGCGGCGGTGGAGGCGGGGGCGGTGCCGGCGGAGTCGGTCGGCGGCGACTTCCCGGCCATCGATCTTCCCGTGCGGCCGCCGTTTCCGCCGATGGAGGCGCTCGCCACCGAGGAGCTGCCGTCGGGAGATGGATGGCTCTACGAGCCGAAGTGGGACGGGTTCCGGTGTCTGGTGTTTCGGCGCGGCCACGAAGTCCTGCTGCAATCGAAAAGCGGACAAACGCTCGGGCGCTACTTTCCGGAGCTGATCGAGGCAGTGCGCTCGCTGCCGGACGAGCGCTTCGTGCTCGACGGCGAGATCGTCATCTTCACGGAGGGCGCGCTGGACTTCGATGCGCTCCTGCAGCGCATTCATCCGGCACAGAGTCGCATCCGTAAGCTCGCCGCCGAGACGCCCACCACCTACCTCGTGTTCGACCTGCTCGTGGATGACGCGGGTACCTCGCTCGTGGAATCACCGCTCGCGACGCGGCGCGCCCGGCTGGAGGCTTTCTGCGCGCGGCTGCCCGCCGACGGCGGCGTGCGCCTGTCGCCCGCAACCAGCGACCGGGCGGTGGCGGAGCGGTGGATGCGCGACCTTGGCGCGGGCGGCCTCGACGGCGTCGTCGCCAAGCGTCTCGACGCCACGTATCGCTCCGGAGAGCGCACCGCCATGCGCAAGGTCAAACGGCTGCGGACGGCCGACTGCGTGGTGGGCGGCTTTCGCTACGCGCAGGCGGGCGGCGAGATCGGCTCGCTGCTGCTCGGCCTCTACGACGAGGAGGGACGGCTCGATCACGTCGGCTTTTCCTCGAGCTTCACCGCCGCCGAGCGTGCCGCCCTCAAGCCGATCGTGGAGCCGCTCGTCGAGCCGCCCGGCTTCACCGGTGACGCGCCCGGCGGCCCCAGCCGCTGGAGCACCGGCCGCTCCACCGAATGGCAGCCGCTGCGGCCCAGCCTCGTCTGCGAAGTGCGCTACGACCATTTTTCCGGCGGCCGCTTCCGCCACGGCACCAAGTTCCTCCGCTGGCGCCCCGACAAGGCCCCTCGCCTCTGTACGTACGCGCAGCTTGCCCCGGCGGCCGCGATTCCAATCATCGGGCGCGCGCCGTGAAGAAGGGACGGGGCACACGACCGAAGAAGCGCGGCGGACGATCGAAAAAGCACGCCGCACGACCGTCGAAGCACGCCGCACGACCGTCGAAGCACGGTGAGAGGGCTTCACTGTTGGAGCCGGGGGGCCCCGAAATGGCCCCCCGGACCCCCCAGGGGCGCCCTGTGGGCGCCCGGCGGGCAACCGGAGCCCCCGCAATTACGGGTGCCCGGCTGGCGACCGAGCGCGCGACTTCAGGTGCCGATCCGAGAACTTTGCGTGTCCTGGACTCCATTCAGCGGCGGGTGCTGTGGCTGAGCGCTTGGATGGTGCATCGGGCGAATGCGCGGCCGGGCGTGGACGGCACGAAGGTGGGCGGGCACCAGGCGTCGTCGGCGTCGGTGGTGAGCCTGCTCACGGCGTTGTACTTCGGCGCGCTGGGGCCGGACGACGTGGTGGCGGTGAAGGCGCACGCGGCGCCCGCCTTCTACGCGATCCAGTATCTGCGCGGACGCCTGCGCGCCGCCGACCTCGAGGCGCTGCGCGACTTCGACGGGCTGCAGGCCTATCCGAGCCGGCGCAAGAATCCGCGGATCATCGATCTGTCCACCGGCTCCATGGGTCTGGGCGCCGTGGCCGCCACCTTCGGCGCCCTCGCCACGCGATATATTGCCGACCATAAATTCGCGACGGGGGGCCAGGCCGACCCGAAGAAGCACGGTCAGTGGGCTTCTCTGTTGGAGCATGGGGGGCCTCGAAGGGCCCCCCATGTCCCCCCGGCGCGATTTCGCTACGTCATCCTTGTCGGCGATGCCGAGCTCGACGAAGGCAACGTGTGGGAGGCGATGGGCGAGGAGATCGTCTCCACGCTCGACAACGTGCTGTGGATCGTCGATATCAATCGGCAGAGTCTCGACCGCATCGTCGCCGATGGGCGGCCGCGCCAGCTGGCGGAGATGTTCCGCGCCTGTGGCTGGCACGTCATCGACCTGCGCTACGGCTCGCGACTGCGTGCGCTCTTTGCGCGCCGCGGCGGCGAGCGTCTGCGGCAGCGGCTGGACGCCATGTCTCACCGCGCCTATCACCGCCTGTTGCGCTCTGCGGCCGGTGTCGCGCGCAAGGCGCTCGTCACCGCCCCCGAGGGCTCCATCGACGCTGGTGTCGACCGCCTGCTCGCCGCCGTCAGCGACGAGGAGCTGACCGGCCTCGTCGCCGACGTGGGCGGCCACGATCTCGCGCTGATCCAACAGGCGTACGCGGAAGCGGCGCAGGTGCGCACGCGCCCGACGGTCATCCTCGCCCACACGATCAAGGGCTGGGGCCTGCCCTTCGCGGCGGATCCGCTGAACCACACGATGGTGACGACCGACGCCCAGATCGTTGCGCTGCGTGACGCCCTCGGCGTGACGGCGGGCGCCGAGTGGGACGCCTTTCCGCCCTCGAGCGAGGAAGCGACCTGGATCGCCGCGTTGCCTCCGCTCTTCTCGCCACCGCCGCCGCCTCCGGCGCCCGCGGTGCCGCAGACGCTCGACGAGGAGTACGGCGAGCGCGCCTCCACGCAGGAGGCGTTCGGCCGGGTGCTCGGCGCGCTGGGACGCCTGCCGGTTGCGGACGCCATCGTCACCACCTCCGCCGACGTCGCGATCACGACGCACTTGTCGGGCTGGATGAACCGGCGCGGCATCTACTGGCCCGTGGCGCGTCCCGATCCGTTCGCCGACACACCGCAGGCGGTGACGTGGAAGGAGTCGCCCGGGGGGCAGCACGTCGAGCTGGGCATCGCCGAGCACGATCTCTTCCTGTTGCTGGGCGCGTTCGGTCTCAGCGCGGAGCTGGCGGGAACGGTGCTGCTGCCGATCGGCACGCTCTACGATCCGTTCGTCACGCGCGGCCTCGACGCGCTCTACCACGCGCTGTACGCAGGCGGCAAGTTCGTGGTGGTGGCGACGCCGTCGGGCATCAGCCTGTCGCCGGAGGGCGGCGCGCACCAATCGGTGATCACGCCCGGCATCGGCGTGGCGCTGCCCGGCATCACCTACTACGAGCCGGCCTTCGCGCGTGAAGTGGAGTGGATTCTCCTGGGCGCCCTGCGCGGGATCGCGGATCGCTCCGGCGACAGCCTGTACCTGCGCCTGACCACCAAGCCGGTGGACCAGGCGCTGGCGCCGCCGCCGACGGCCGGGTACCGCGAGCGCGTGCTGCGCGGGGGCTACCGCCTGCTGGACGCGCGCGTAGAGCCGGGCTACGACTCCGAGCGCGCGGTGCACGTCTTCGCGGCGGGCGCGATGGTGCCGGAGGCCGTGCAGGCAGTGACACAGTTACGCCAACGCCGTGTCTTCCCCAGCCTGTTCGTCGTCACCAGCCCCGATCTGCTCTACCGCGGGCTGCGCGAGCGGCGCCCGTATCTCGAAGAGCTGGTGGGGGCGGACGAGGAGGACGTGCCGATCGTCTCCGTCCTCGACGGTCACTCGCACGCTCTCGCCTTCCTCGGCTCCGCCCTTGGCGTTCCCCAAATGGCCCTCGGCGTTGACACTTTTGGCCAATCGGGTGGCCGCGCCGACCTCTACCGCCACTATGGCGTCGACGCCGACGCCATCGTGCGCGCGGCGTGCGTCCTGCTCGGCGGCTGACCACCAGCGGGAGGTCCAGGCTGCCCGTGCCTTCGCCGGTATCCCGATTGCTTGACCAGTCCGATATGGCTCTCGTCCGTTCGCGACTGTTCCTCACTCTGACCGTCGCCGTCCTGCTGACGTCCATCTCCGGCTGCTTCGTCATGCGGCCGTCGCATGGCGGTGGCCAGACGACGTTCGGTCCGCCGCGCAAGGGGGAGGAGAACGCGCAGTGAGCGGCATCCTCGGCCCCGCACCTCTCGCCGCCGCCTTCGTCGATCTCGCGCAACGGCGCGTGCGTGCCGACGCGCGCGCGTGGCTGG
>CAYQQT010000414.1:0-4148 GCA_964419375.1 uncultured bacterium | reverse complement strand
CTGGGCCGCTGCGGCAGCCGCGGCGCCTCCACGTGGCCCCGCTTCTCGAACTCCTCGTCCATGCGCTGCACGAAGTACGGCACCCAGCCCACCCCCGCCTCGAGGTAGGCGATGCGCAGGCGCGGGAAGCGCGCGGGGACGCCCTCGAACATCATCGAGGTGATCTGCCGCATCTGGCCGAAGGCGTGGGAGACGGTGTGGGCCTGGATGAACTTCGGAAAAGGCTCCGGGCCCACGTTGGACATGTCGGAGCCGGCGGCGTGCACGCACACCGGGACGCCGAGCTCCTGCGCCGCCTCGTAGAGCGGATCGAAGCGGGCGTGCCCGAGCAGGTAGTGACCGTCGGCGGCGAGCATGGCGCCCACGAATCCGTACCGGGTGACGGTCCGCCGCAGCTCGGCGACGGCGGCGGGGGGGTCTTGCAGCGGCAGCAACGCCACGCCCTTGAGACGCGGGCTCTGGCTGGTGATCTCCTCGTGCAGCATCGTGTTGTACGCGCGACAGGTGGCGACGGCCCACTCCGGATCGTGCAGGAAGGGCATGAAGAGGCCGAGCGTGGGGAAGAGGACGCTCATCGCCATGCCGCCCGCCTCGAGCGCCTGGTGCCACGATGTGACGTCTCCCGCCCAGTCGTGGAAGGTGCCGGAGAGCCGTCGGTCCCAGGAATCCTGTGGCCAGAACGGCGTGAGCAACGATCGCTTGCGATACGGCTCGTCGAGATGGCGCGCGATCTGCTCCCACGTCTCGGTCACATGCCCGTCGGCATCGATGATCTCTTGGGCCATGGTCTTTCTCCCTGGAGTCGCTGCAGTCTCGCTTACGTCGCCTCGCCTACCGCCTTCACCGCGTCCGGATTCTCGAGCGAAGACACGTCGCCCATGGGCTTGCCGAGGTACGTGGCGCGGATCAGGCGGCGCATGATCTTGGCGCTGCGCGTCTTGGGAAGATCCCGCGTGAAGAGGACCTTCTCCGGCTTGAGCGCCTTGCCCATCTGGTTGGCCACGCGCTCGGCCAGCTCCTTGCGCAGCGGCTCCGACGGTGTGTGGCCGGGCCGGAGCACGACGAAGCAAACGATGGCCTCGCCTTTCACCTCGTGCGGCACGCCGATCACGCCCGACTCGGCGACGGCGGGATGGCCGACGAGGACCGACTCCACTTCGGCGGGGCCGAGACGCTTGCCCGCGATCTTCAGTGTGTCGTCCGAGCGGCCCTGGATGAACCAGAAGCCGTCGGCGTCGATGGTCGCCCAGTCGCCGTGCACCCACACGCCGGGCCAGCGCGACCAGTACGTCTCTTCATATCGATCGGGATCGCGCCAGAACCCTTGTGTCATGCCAGGCCACGACTTCGTGATCACCAGCTCGCCCACCGTGCCGCGCACGGGCTTGCCGTCCTCGCCGAAGACCTCCACCGCCATGCCGGGCACGGGTCCGGCGAAGGAGCACGGCTTGATGGGTGCGATGGGAAAGCAGCCGATGATGCCGCCGGAGATCTCCGTGCCGCCTGAATAGTTGATGATGGGAACACGCGCCTTGCCCGCGTTCTCGAAGAGCCAGCGATACGGCTCTGGGTTCCACGGCTCGCCCGTGGAGCCGAGGATCCGCAGCGACCCCAGGTCGTGCGCGTGCACGTGCTCGGGGCCGTGCGGCATGAGCGCGCGCACCGCCGTCGGCGACAGGCCCATCACGGTGACCCTGTGGCGCTCCACCAGCGCCCACAGCCGGTCGGGCTTCGGAAAATCCTGCACGCCCTCGAACATCACCGCGGTGCCGCCCTGCGACAGGGCGGCGGTGATGAGCATGGGCCCCATGAGCCAGCCGAGGTCGGTGAGCCAGAAGAGCCGGTCGCCCTCGCCGACGTCCATGAGGTAGGCGAAGTCGTGCGCGCACTTGACGAGAAAGCCGCCGTGCGTGAGCACCGCGCCTTTGGGCCGGCCCGTTGTGCCCGACGTGTAGATGATGAGGCACGGGCGATCCGCCTCCACCGGCAGCGCCGGGCACGTATCGGACACGTTCGCCGTCGCGTCCTGCCACCACTGATCGCGCCCCGTCGTCCACGGGATCTCGCGCCCGAGGCGCCGGTACACGAGCACCGTCTTGACGGTGGGACACGCCGCCACCGCCTCGTCCGCCGTCTCCTTCATCTTGATGACGTTGCCGCGGCGGTGGAAGCCGTCGGCGGTGATCAGCATCTTCGCCTCGCAATCTTGAAGTCGCGAGGCGACGGCCTGGGCGCCAAATCCAGAGAAGCACGGCGTGTAGATGGCCCCGATGCGCACGATGGCCAGCGTGGCGATGGCCGCTTCGGGCGACATGGGCAGGAAGACGCCCACGCGATCGCCCTCGGCGATGCCGAGCGCCTTCAGCGCGTTGCCGAGCCGGCTCACTTCACGCAGCAGCTCGGCGTAGGTCAGCGTGCGCGTCTGCCCGTCGTCGCCTTCCCACACGATGGCGGGCTTGGCGCCGCGGCCGGCGTCGACGTGGCGGTCGATGCAGTTGTCCGTGAAGTTCAGCAGCCCGCCGGGAAACCACGCCGGCCACGCCACGCCGCGCGAGGCATCCAGCACGCGCGTGTACGGGCGCGTCCAGCGGATGCCGAGGTCGCGCACGACGGCGTCCCAGTACCACTCGGGATCCGCTACC
This sequence comes from uncultured bacterium, assembly GCA_964419375.1. GTDB lineage: Bacteria > Methylomirabilota > Methylomirabilia > Rokubacteriales > CSP1-6 > JBBDXO01. Next base: position 1,506 of record CAYQQT010000414.1, on the reverse strand, counting down.
GAGCGGCGCTGCAGCTCCTCGAGAGAGGTGATGCCGTGGGCGCGCATCAGCTTCGTGATCCTCGCGCGCTCGATGTACTCCGCAGTGGGGCGCCACACGATCTCGGTCGTCATATGGCCATCTACTATATTCGCGGCCCTCGTCCCACGGTAGAGCTGGACTACTCGTCTCTTGTATAGTATCTACTTCTCATGGACCGACGAACGCGGCTCACCCTCCTCTCCGAATCGGCGATGGCAGACCGCGAGCACGGCCTGCCCCGCATCGGGCGCCCCGTCCCCTTCCGGAACCTCCCTCACACGGCGGTGGGCGTGGCCAAGGTACGCGTGCCCGGCGGCGGGTCCACGAACCTCATGCGCGTGATGCAGACCAACGCGTGCTCGCTCTCGTGCGGCTACTGCCCGACCTTCTGCGGCGGCAAGGTGAAGCGCGCGACGCTCTCGCCGGAGGAAACGGCAACCACCTTCATGGAGGCGCATCGGGCCGGCCTCGCCCAGGGCCTCTTCCTGACCTCCGGCGTCCCCGGCCGCCCCGTGCGCGCCACCGACCGCATGCTGGCCGCCATCGAGCTCTTGCGCGGCCGCGAAGGGTTCCGCGGCTACGTCCACGTCAAGATGCTCCCCGGCGCCGAGCCCGCGCAGGTGGAGGCGGCGGCGCGCCTGGCCAACCGCGTGTCGGTGAACCTCGAAGGGCCGCGCGACGACTACGTGCGCACGCTCGCGCGCGAGAAGGACTTCAGCGGCGACCTGCTTCCCAAGCTCGAGCACGCCGGACGGCTGCTGCGAGACAAGCGGCAGGATCCACGGCCGGGCGACGTGCCGTCGTCCGGCACCACCACGCAGTTCGTGATCGGCGCCGCCGGCGAGAGCGATCGTGAGGTGCTGGAGGTCGTCGCGCGACTGGAGCGCGAGCGCCTGCTGCATCACGCCCACTTCAGCGCCTTCCAACCCGTGGAAGGCACACCGATGGAATCCCTGCCCGCCACGCCCGCCGCCCGCGAGCTGCGCCTCTACCAGGCCGAGCACCTGCTCCGCGACTACGGCTTCCGCTTCAACGAGCTGGTCTTCGAAACGAAGGGCAATCTAACCCTCGACTACGATCCCAAGACCGCGTGGGCTCTCGCCCATCCAGAGTGGTTCCCGCTGGAAGTCACGCGCGCCCCCTACGAGCTCCTCGTGCGCGTGCCCGGAGTGGGCCCCAAGACCGCGCGCACGCTAGTGGTGGAGAGGCGGCGCGCGACGATTCGCGGCGCGGCCGACCTGAAGCGGGCGGGCGTCGACACCGCGCGCGCCGGCTTCTACCTCTCGCTGCACGGCCGCCGGTTGTCCTCGACGCTCGCCGCCCACCAGCTCCGCCTGTTCCCGCCCGGCGAGCACCTCACCCAGGCGCCCTACCGCACGGCGGTGCCCCCATGCGCATACCGATGAGCGCAGCTGGTGGGCTGTAGGAATATCGAGGAGCGCCACGGCTTTGCCGGGGCGCTGCCGAGCGTCGGGGGCTTGGGGG
>CAYQQT010000413.1:0-4149 GCA_964419375.1 uncultured bacterium | reverse complement strand
CGAAAACCGTCCTGGCTGAAGGTGCGCGCGCCCGGCGGGCCGAACTACATGCGGCTGAAGGCGCTCATGCGCGACGCCAACCTGCACTCGGTGTGCGAGGAGGCGCATTGCCCCAACATCGGCGAGTGCTGGGAAGAGGCGACCGCCACCTTCATGATCCTCGGCGACGTGTGCACCCGGAACTGCGGCTACTGCGCGATCGCCCACGGCAAGCCGGTGTGGGAAGATCGCGATGAGCCGGAGCGCATCGGCGCCGCCGTGCGCGACCTCGGCCTGGAGTACGTCGTGATCACCTCCGTGAACCGCGACGATCTCGCCGACGGCGGTGCTGCGCACTGGGCGGCGACCATCCGTGCTGTGCGTCACCACGCGCCCGCCTGCCGCCTCGAAGTGCTCGTGCCGGATTTCCAGGGGAGGGCTACCTCCATCGAGACCGTCCTCGAAGCGCGCCCCCACGTCTTCAACCACAACACGGAGACGGTGCCGCGGCTCTACAAGGTGGCGCGGCACGGCGGTCGCTACGAGCGCACGCTGGAGCTGTTCCGGCACGCGCGCGCGGTGGCGCCCGCGTTGCCCACGAAGTCCGGGATCATCCTCGGGCTCGGCGAGGAGCGCGAGGAGCTGGTGGCGACCATGCGCGATCTCGTCAAGGTCGGCGTCTCCATCCTCACCCTCGGCCAGTACCTGCGGCCGTCGGCGGCGCACCTGCCGGTGGCGCGTTACTATCCTCCCGAGGAGTTTCGTGAGCTGGCGGAGATCGGGACCGCGCTCGGCTTCACGCACGTGGAGGCGGGGCCGCTCGTGCGCAGCTCGTATCACGCCAAGAAGCAGGCGGACGCGGCGGGGGCGGTGGTCTGATGGAGTACGTGCCCATCCTCATGGTGTTCGCCTTCGCGGCGGTGGTGGCGGGCGCCCTCCTCTATATCCCCACCCTCATCGCGCCCCGGCGCCTGACGCCGGTGAAGGCGGAGCCGTTCGAGTGTGGCAAGGATCCGGTGGGAATCTCGGAGGGGCGGTTCGCGATCAAGTTCTCGACGATCGCGATCTTCTTCATCATCATCGACATCGAGCTGTTGTTCATCTGGCCGTGGGCGATGCTGTATCGAAAGCTCGGCTGGTTCGGCTTCAACGAGATGCTCGTGTTCCTGGGCATCCTGATGCTCGGGTTCCTCTATATCTGGCGTAAAGGCGGGTTCGAATGGGAGTAGGCAGCTTTTTCACAGGCAAGCTCGACGAGGCCATCGGCTGGGCTCGCAAGTATTCCATCTTCCAGTACCCCTTCGTGACCGCGTGCTGCGGCATGGAGTACATGGCGACGGCGTGCTCGCACTACGACGTCGACCGCTTCGGAGCGGGCTTGCCCCGCTTTTCGCCGCGGCAGGCCGACGTGCTCTTCGTCGTGGGCACCATCTCGCACAAGATGGGGCCCGTGCTCAAGCGCATCTACGACCAGATGACGGAGCCGAAGTGGGTGGTGGCCTTCGGCGTGTGCACGTGTACGGGCGGCTTCTACGACAACTACGCCACCGTGCAGGGCATCGATACCATCATCCCCGTGGACGTCTACATCCCGGGCTGCCCGCCGCGTCCGGAGTCCGTCCTCGACGGCCTCATGAAGCTGCAGGACAAGATCGCGACCGGCGTGCAGAGGTACTAGGGCGTGCAGGGAGGGGCCATTGTGGACGCGGTGCGCGCGCGCTTCGGCGCCGCCGTCGTGGAGACGCACGAGCATCGGGGCGACGCCACCGTGGTCCTCGACCGCGCCGCGCTCGCGGGCGCGCTCCGGCACTGCCGCGACGAGCCCGCCCTCGCCTTCGACGTGCTCATGGACCTCACCGCCGTGGACTACCTCAAGTACCCCGGCCGCGAGGACGGGCCGCGCTTCGAGGTCGTCTACCACCTGTACTCGCTGGCGCACAACCACCGGCTGCGCGTGAAGGTGCGCGTCGACGACGACGATGCCTCCGTTCCCAGCGCCGTCGGCCTGTGGCCGATCGCGAACTGGATGGAGCGCGAGGTGTGGGACATGTTCGGCATCAGATTCGACGGCCATCCCGACTTGCGCCGTTTGTTGATGTACGAAGAGTTCGTCGGGCACGCGTTGCGCAAGGATTATCCGATCACCCGGCGACAGCCGCTCATCGGCCCCAAAACGTAGGATCCGGACACGGTCATGGCGGAGACGACGAAGCGCGAGATCATGCTCGGCGAAGGCAGCGGCACCGGCGCCGGAGGTAATCTCCAGGTGGGCATGGGGCCGGCGCATCCGGCCATGCACGGCATCATCCGTATCCTGGCCGAGCTGGACGGTGAGACCATCGTGAACGCCGACGTGGAGATCGGCTACCTGCACCGCGCTTTCGAGAAAGAGTGCGAAGGGGGGGGCTGGAACAACGCCATCCCGTACACCGACCGCCTCAACTACGTCTCGCCGCTCATCAACAACTTCGCGTACGCCTCCGCGGTGGAGAAGCTGCTCGGCATCCAGGTCACGGAGCGCTGCCAGTACGTGCGCACCATCATGTCGGAGATCTCGCGCGTGTGCGATCACCTCACGTGCGTGGGCGCCTCCGCCATGGAGCTGGGCGCCTTCACGGTCTTCCTCTACATGATCAAGGCGCGCGAGTACCTGTGGGAGCTGGTGGAGGACGTCACGGGGGCGCGCCTCACCATCTCCTACGGCCGCGTGGGCGGGGTGCGCGCGGACCTGCCCGACGGCTTTGCGGAGAAGACGGCGAGGGCGTTCAACGAGGTGCGCGAGGTGCTGAAGGAAGTCCACCGCCTCATCACCGGCAACCGGATCTTCATGGACCGCATGGTCGGCATCGGCGCCCTCTCCCGCGAGGAGACGATCGCCTACGGCATCACGGGGCCGCTGCTGCGCGCGGTGGGCGTGCCGTACGACGTGCGGCGGGCGCAGCCGCACTGGGCCTACGACCGCATCGAGTTCGAGGTGGTGACGCAAAAGGACGGTGACAATTACGCGCGCTACCTCGTGCGCATGGCCGAGATGGAGCAGTCGATGCGGATCGCCGAGCGGGCGCTGGCAACGATTCCCGGCGGCTCCGTCAACGTGGACTTCGGGGGGCGCCCCATCGATCCCGCCGCCTACGTCGACCAGGGCAAGCAGGGCAAGACCGAAGGGCTCCTCCTCGTGCCCATCACCCTGTCACCGAACCTCCAGGGCCAGAACCGGGCGCCGCTGCAATCCGTGAACACGTCCGACAAGCGCGTCCTGCTGCCGCCCAAGGAAAGCACATACGGCTCCATTGAGGGGTTGATGAACCACTTCATGCTGGTGATGGAGGGCTACGGCATCCGCCCTCCCGCCGGCGAAGCCTACTTCGCCTCCGAAGGCGCCAACGGCGAACTCGGCTTCTACGTCGTCTCCGACGGCGGCGACCGCCCCTACCGCGTCCGCTGCCGCCCGCCCTGCCTACCCCCCATGGCCGCATTGCACCGGATGATCGAGGGAGAAATGATCGCCGACCTTGTCCCGACCTTCGGCAGCGTGAACATGATCGGGGGAGAACTAGATAGATGACGACGCTTCGCGTCGTCATCTATCTAGCACCGCGAGGCGCGCGGTGGCGGTAACCCGCGCGGAGTTCACCCCGGAGCAGGTGGCGGAGGTGCGCCGCCTGCAGTCGCTCTATCCCGACAAGCGCGGCGCGCTGCTTCCCGTGCTCCACATGGCGCAGGACACCTTCGGCTACATCTCGCTCGAGACGGAGGCGTACGTGGCGGGGCTCTTCGAGCTGTCGCCCGCGCACGTGCACGAGGTGGTGACGTTCTACACGATGTACTTCCAGCACCCGAAGGGGCGCCACGTCGTCGCCGTGTGCCACAACCTCTCCTGTCACCTCGCGGGGGCGCCCAAGATCCTGGCGCACGTGAAGCGGGCGCTCGGCATCGACGTGGGCGAGACGACCGACGACGGGCGCGTGACCCTGCAAGCCGTGGAATGCCTGTGCGCGTGCGAAGCGGCGCCCATGATGCAGGTCGACGACCGCTACGAGCTGAACCTCACGCCGGACAAGGTCGACCGCATCCTCGAGGGTCTCCGATGAGCGCGCGCGTGATCGACGAGCGTCGGGGCTTGGGGGGCCCGTCGAGGCCCCCCATCCAATCAATCGAGCGCCACGGCTT
>CAYQQT010000412.1:0-4150 GCA_964419375.1 uncultured bacterium | reverse complement strand
CGACACGCCGCCATTCCCGTTGGACGAGGCTGTCAAGCGGAAATCTCAAGGCGGCACCCCGCCCGCGCGCCGATCATCTCGTCGAAAGGACGAGCAGCGTGAATAACCGCACGTACTCCAGGTGCTAGCTGGTGGTTTTATCGATGTTCTGCGAGTCGCGGGCGGCGGCGGCGAAGATGCCGCGGGTCATGAGGGCGGTGGAGGCGGCGGCGCGTTGCTCGTAGATGGCGGCGCGTGTTGAGTGCGCGTCGTTGTCATCGGGCGCGGCGGCGGTCGCCCAGTCGATCAGATGTGAGGCGAGGGTGAGATCGCCGGCGGCGGCGAGAGCGCGGGCGCGGGCGACGAGGACGGGGACGCCGCCGGCGAGCGCGGCGACTTCACGGCCGAGCGCGGCTTGCGGCGCGGGCTTGAGGTGGGAGGGGATGCCGTCCCACCAGCCGCCGTACAACCGCCAGATGTTGCGGACGACGTACTCGGGCTCGTCGTACACCGGCTGCAGGTAGGGGCGATCGGCGAGATGGGCGGGGGGTTTCACCTCGGCGAGGATCGCTTCCAGCGTCATGCCGGCGTTCATGCGCTCCAGGGTTTCGCGCACGAGCGCCTCCAGCCATTCCGCCGTCTCGTCGAGGGCCTGTCGTACGCGGGCGGCGCCCACGACAGGCACGCCGTGACCGGGCACGAGCATGTCGGCGCCGCAGGCGCTCATCGCGCGCAGGGAGGCGGCCCAGTCCGCGGCGTAGCGCTGGACCTTCTGGGGGTTGCCGGCGTTGGGCGCCACCCAGAAGAACTGGTCGCCCGTGAAGACGATGCGCCGGGCCGGGTGCCAGAGCCACGTGTGGTCGTCCGTCTCGCCGCGCGCATGGTGCAGCTCGAGCACGGTGGATCCGATCTGGAGGCGGTGCGTGGTGTCGTAGACCGTGTCGGGCTCGTCGTAATCGGTGGGCCACGAGGGCGGGATCCCGAACTGGCGCGCGTTGATGGTGGCGTTGAAGCCGGCGGTGGCGCGGTAGCGCTCGAAGCGCGCGCGCACATTGCGATGGGCGACGATCTGTGGACGGGGCCAGCCGCGCGCGGCCGCTTCGGCAAGGAAGGGGGGCAGGCCGCACGCGTGATCGACGTGGCCGTGCGTGTAGACGGCGGCCGCCAGCGGCGCCGCCGCCCAGCCTCGCACCGTCTCGAACGTCTTCGCGCGCGCCGCGTAGTTGCCGGTGTCGATGAGGACGAGCCCCGCCTCCGTGCGCAGGGCGGTGACGTTGGCGAAGGCGTGGAGGAAGAAGACCCCGGGCGCGATCTCCTCACCAAGCCCGGTGGGCCGCAGCAGCTCACGCCCGGTGACGGCACCGCTCCAGAACCGCTCCGCGAGATCGAGGACCGCGCCCACGCGGTCGCTCTCAGCCGGTGAGGACGGGCATGACGGTGTCAGCCATCGGAGTCCCCGTCGTCCGTCGCGTCGCCGGTGGCGCGGTAGGCGCGCCGAAGCCAGCGCAGCGCGCGCGCGACGTCGCCATCGGTCTCGATGTTCACCTCGATCCATCCCCGCCGCGCGAAGCGGCGGTGCGGACGCACGCTCTCGTCCTTGAGCGCCTGCCGCTGGTCGTCGGGCGACAGGCGGATCCAGAGGTCGTGCTCCTTGACGCGCAGGGGAAAGCACGCGAAGAGCCGGTCGCCCGTGAAGTAGCCCCAGCGGCCGAACATGGGCGTGATGCGCACGCCCTCCCATTCGCCGAGCGTGCGGTTCAGGCGCTGCGCGGGCCCCGCGCCGCCGCGCTCGAGCGCGCGGCGGGTCTTGCGGCCGTGGCCCATGCCCCGGAAGCGGCGCGGCGCCGCCACCGCTACGGCCACACCTGCGTGTACGCGAAGCGCGCGCGCGCGCTCACACCGCCGCCGAAGTGCTTGTCGTACTCCGCCTTCAGCTCCTTGAAGTGACTGGAGGCCATGAGCGCGTGGAAGGTCACCTCGTTCTGCACCTCGTACACGGCCATGTACTGGTAGGTGTCCTCGCCCATGATGGCCTTGTAGCGCCGCGCGCTCACGGCGCCCGGGTAGCGCAGGAACTGCGGACAGTGCTCCTCGTTGTACCAGCGGTTGAACTCCGCTTCGCGCTCTTTGGTGATGGTCGCTTTCACGATGAAGAGAACGGTCGCCATCGCTAACCTCTCACGAGTCGGGATGTGGCATTCTGCCATTGACACCTCGTGCGCCGCCATGCGAAAACTGGCCGTTTCCAACGGATCGAAGGAGACCACGCTTCCATGACACCGACCTCACGCCTCCACTTCGCCCCCGTCGAGGGCGCCGCCGGCCTCTTCACGCCGGACTTCACGGGATTTTTGACCACGCTGCACGACCGGCTGCATGCGCGCGCACAAGGCCTGCGCGCCGCGCGCGCGCGGCTGCTGGAGGACGCGCTCGAGCACGGCAAGCCGCCCGCCCCCCTGCCCGCGAGCGAGGCAACCACGGGCGACTGGAAGGTGCCGCCGGTGCCCGCGGATCTGCAGAAGCCGGGCATCGAGATCTCGGGGCCGTGCTCGATCACGTCGATGTTCATCAATGCGCTCAATCCAGGTCCGGAAGGCGAGCGGGCCGAGGGCGACCTCGACGACGACGAAGACTCCGGCGGGCACCGGCTCATCGACACGGTGCGCTCCGCGCACAATCGCCTGGCGGCGGTGAACCGGGAGCTACGCTTCACCGATCCCGTGCGCAACAAGGAATACAAGATCGCGGACGGCGAGCTGCCCTTCTTCATGCACCGCGAGCGCGGCCTGCACCTGGACGAGCCCGACGTCACCATCGACGGCACGGCCGTGAACGCCGCCATCCTCGGCACCGCCCTCACCCTCTTCTACGCGGGGCGCGCGCAGGCGGGCCGCGGCCAGGGCATCTACTTCTACCTGCCGAAGCTGGAGACGGCCGACGAGACGCGCTTCTACCGCGAGCTGTTCGACGCCGCCCGCGAGGCGCTGCCGTTCCTGAAGGACGCCGTCATCCGCGGCATCATCCTCGTGGAGTCGCTGCCGTGCGTCTACCAGATGGAAGAGATGCTATGGGCGCTCGGTCCCTACGCGGCGGGCCTCAACGCGGCGCGCTGGGACCTCAAGGCCTCCATCTTCGAATACGTGATGGCCGATCCGAAATCGGTGTGGCCGGACCGCTTCGGCGTCGACATCAAGACCACGCCGTTCCTTGCCGACATCTTCCGTCGCCTCGTCGCCATCTGTCTCAAGCATGGCGCGGTGCCCGTGGGCGGCATGGCCACCGCGCTGCCGAGCAACGATCCCGAGGTGAACCGCGTGGCCGCGGACGCCATCCGCGGCGACAAGCAATGGGAGGCCGAGCAGGGCTTCATCCGCGCCTGGGTCGCCCACATCTTCCACATGAAGACGGCCGCCGATCCCTTCAAGAAGCTCATCGGCTCCGGCTGGAAGCCGACGCCGAAGATGGCCGACCCCGCCCACTATCCGGTCCGTATCGAGGTGCCCGCGGGCCCCATCACGGTCGAAGGCACGCGGCGCAACGCGCGTATGGTGGTCGAGTACGTCGAAGGCTGGCTCAACGGCCGCGGCGCCAAGGGCATCGACAGCCTCGCGGGCAAGCCCGGCATCCACCCGGCCCTCATGGAAGACCTGGCCACCGGCCGCATGTCGGTGGCGCAGATCGCGCAGCGCATCCGCCATGGCGCGCGCACCACCGACGGCCCCGCCGCTGCTGTCCACGACTTCGCGATGGTGAAGCGGCTGCTGCAGAGCGAGACGGACGACATCGTCAAGGGGTTGAAGGGTGATGCCGCGGCCGAAGAGCGCTACCGCAAGGCGCTGAAGATCACGCTCCGCTGGATCAAGAACTACACCGACCTCGACTTCCGGTCGCTGGGCTCCTACACCCGGCCTGACCTCGACCGCATCGCTTCGGCTCCTGACGCGTTCTAGCTCGCTGCTGCTCTCACGGTAGCCGGCGGGCGGGGGGCGGCGGCGGGTTGGGCCTCGGGGTCCGCCGACCACGTGGATGGTGGCCGATTCGGATCGAGGGTGGCTGGGCTCCATCGGCACGCCGGCGCGCGGTTCGGGTGAGAGGGAAACGGGTCGGCGGACCCCGAGGCCCAACCCGCCGCCGCCCCCCGCCCGTCACCCGTTCGGAAGACGACCGCTAC
>CAYQQT010000411.1:0-4150 GCA_964419375.1 uncultured bacterium | reverse complement strand
TCGCGGATGCGCGCCACGATCCCTTCCACGTCGAACGCGCGCAACACCATCCACGCCTTCAGCGCGCGGAAGCGGCGGCCGAGCCGCACGCCGTAATCCATGTAGCTGCGCTCGGCGTGGGCCAGGTCGCCGCGCAGGTACTCGGGCACCAGCGAGAAGACGGCGCGCAGCATTTCCGGCCGCCGCGTGTAGAGCGCGCTGAAGTCGAGCGGCACGAAGAGCCACTTGTGCGGGTTCACGACCACCGAGTCCGCGCGCTCGACCCCCCGCATCGCCCAGCGCCCCTCCGGCAACACGCCCATGGCGCCGCCATACGCGGCTCGTGAGTGACCAGCTCTGGATTGCGACCGGCAGGACCAGCCGGCGCAGCAGATTGCCGAGATTGTAGGCGATGACGCCCAAGAGCAACCGCACCTCACTGGCCCGGAACCGATGACGGGAGAGACGGGTCCAGTGGGTGGCGGCCTTGCCCTCCTTGATCCACTGCTCGGCCGTCCCGCGTTGCGTATTGATGCCGCCGGGTCAGTCCACGCGGTATTTCGCGACGATGCGCGGATCCAGCTCGATCCCGAGCCCGGGCCGCTCGCTGAGCTCGATGTGGCCGTCCCCGCCGACGACGAGCGGCTCCCGAGCCAGCTCCCCCATGAGGGGATGCGCTGGGAAGACCATCTCGGCCATGCTGCCGTTCGGCAGCGCGCCCAGCAGGTGGACGGCGGCCGCGACCGCCACCGCGGAGCCGTGGATGTGCGGCGCCACGGGCAGGCTCCACGCCTGCGCCAGGTGGGCGATCTTCAGCGTCTCCGTCAGCCCGCCCGCCCACGCCACGTCGGGCTGCACGAAGTGAATGGCGCGCGCGGCGATGTAGTCACGAAAGGCGTAGCGGCCGTAGCTGCACGTCTCGTAGCCGGCGATGGGAATCGCGATCTTGTTCGCCACCGCGGCGCTGCCCTCCACGTCGTCCGGGCACACCGGCTCCTCGAGCCAGTACACGTCGAGCGGTTCGAGCGCGCGCCCCGCGCGCACCGCGGTGGGCACGTCCCAGGCGCCGTTGGCGTCCACCATGAGCCTCACGTCGGGCCCGATGGCCTCACGCACGGCGCGGACGCGCGCGAGGTCTTCCGCGAGCGAGACCTCACACACGCCCCGGTGCGCCATGGCGCGCAGCGGGCTGCCCTCGACGTCGCTGTTGCGCCCGACCTTCATCTTCACCGCGCGGAAGCCGTGCGCGACGTACGCGCGCATCTCCGCCGCCAGCTCCGCGCGGCCCTTGCCCTCGGCATAGAATCCGCCCGTCGCGTAGGCGGGCACGCGCCGGCGGTAGCCGCCGAGCAGCCGCCACACCGGCATGCCGGCGAGCTTGCCGCGCAGGTCCCAGAGCGCGATGTCGATGCCGCTGATGGCCGCCACCAGCACCCCGCCGCGCGCGTGCTTGTAGGCGCGCTGGTGCATAGCCTCCCACAGCCGTTCGATGTCGCGCGCATCCTCGCCGATGAGGTGCTCGCGCAGCTCCCGCTCGATGACGGTGCGGGTGGACACGAGCGGCCCTCCGAAGTGGGCCGCCTCGCCCAGCCCGACCAGCCCGTCACTCGTCTCGATCTCCACCAGCAGCGCCGGCTTCGTGGCCATGACATAGTTCGCGTCGTACACGGGTGAAGGCAAGGGCCACTCGACCGATATCGTGCGCACGTCGGTGATCTTCATTTCCGCCGAGGCTCATCCGAGAGCTTGATCGCGAGCGCGCGTAGACGCTCGAGGGTGCGCGGACTCAGCATGGCGGCGAGGCCGGTGGGATCGGCTTGTGCCTGCGCGAGAGCCTGACTCAAGGCCTGCACGTCACCGCCTGAGGCTCGAGTGAGGTCCTCGAAGATCTCCCCCGCCAATTCGTAGACTTCCTGGGTCAGCGCGGGAGAGCCTTGCGTGAGCGATTGAATCTGCGCGGCGGCGGCGCCGGCCTGGGCACTGCCGGCGACGGCGGCGCCGCGTAACGCGGGGTCGTTCAACATCCGGAGCACGGCCGCCAGCGCGTCCTGCGAGCCGGGATCGACCGCTTGTCCAGGCGCCACGCCGCACGTCAGTGCGAGCAGCACTCCTGCGAAGATCACACTCCGCACCAGTTGGGTTGTCATGAGGACAAGATAGTAGAATGGGCCGAAGAAAGGGGACCGATCGAATGCCCACACCCAAGATCACCGTCTATACCAACGTCGGCTGAGGGGGCTGCCACAAGGCGACAGAGTATCTGTCGCAGAAGGGTATCCCGTTCACGGAGCGCAACATCGGCAAGGACCCGGGCGCGCGCGAGGAGCTCATGGCCACGGGGCTGATGTCACTGCCGGTGCTGATCATCGGCGACAAGAAGATCACCGGGTTCAACCCGAAGATGATCGACGCCACCATCGCGGAGCAGTCAGGAGGCTGACGTGACCGAAGCGTCCGAGCCGTCCAGACCGTCCCAGGCGAACATCGACAAGATGTGGGCGTACGCGCGCAAGTACGCCGCGAAGTCGGGCAGCTCGCTGCATCCCGACGTGTCCGTGACGGAGACGGTCGTCCAGGGCCTCGCCAAGCACATCGAAGAGGTGGGCCGACCCCTGTGTCCGTGCGTGTTCTATCCCGATCCCCAGGCGGAAGCGAAGCTGCGCCGCTGGGTGTGTGCCTGCGACGAGATGCAGAACTACAAGTACTGTCACTGCCTGCTCTTCGTGACGGCGGACGGCACGCCCATCACCGAGTACCTTCCGGAGGGCCACGAGGGGCGCGAAGCCTACGGCATCGTCAAGGACCCGGATCCCACTCGAGGCCGCGCCACCGCCAAGGTCCTCGAGCGGCAGAAGGCTGAAAGCGAGGGCACCTAGCACATGCCGACCGTCAGACTGCGCGACGCCTCCGAGTACCCCGAGCCCGCGCGCAAGCTCTTCGAGCTGTCCAAGGCGTGGTTCAAGCACGACTTCAAGGAGCCGCCCGCGATGAGCCGCGTGATGGCGTGGGACCCCGAGTTCGGCGGGCCGCACGGCCGCGCGATGAAGCGGGCGATGGGGGCCGGGGAGTTCACGCGGGGCGAGAAGGAGATGGTGGCCGCGGTGGTAAGCGGGGTCAACGCCTGCCAGTACTGAGTGCAGGCGCACACTGCAGCCGGGAAGCTGCAGGGGATGACGGGCGACGGGCTATGGTACGAGGCCGCCTTCGTGGTGGGGATGACGAACGCGCTCAACGTGGTGGCGGACGGCCTGCCCGCGGACGCGCTGCCTGCCGTCGACGAGCGCGCGGGAGATGACGTGACCGCCCTCTTCGCGGACATCCGGGCCTTCTACGGCGGTGAGGTGCCGGCCGCCTTGCGCGTGCTCGCCGGCGACCCGGCGTACGCCGCCGACGTGTGGGCGGCCGTCAAGCGTGCCTTCGACGATCAGCGCCTGCCGCGCCGCCTCAAGGAAGCGCTCGCCTTCGCGGTGTCCGTGACCTCGCGCTCGGCCTCCGGCGCCGCCTTCCACCTGGGGCAGATGCGCCGGCTCGGCGTCACCGACGCGGGCGTCAGGGAGATCGTGGGCGTCACGCAGATGTTTTCCAGCTATACGAAGATCGCGGACACGCTCCAGCTGGACTCCGACATGGGCGACATCGCGCCCGCGGACTCCACGCCGGCGCCGGGAGGCTCACATGCGCGCTGACGACCTGTGCTGGATGAGCGCCGCGGACCTCGCCGCCGCCATTCGCGTGGGCGAGGTGTCGCCGGTGGAGGTCACGGCCGCCGTGCTCGACCGCATCGCGCGCGTCAATCCGAAGATCAACGCCTACGTCACCGTGGCCGCGGAATCGGCGCTCGGGCAGGCACGGGAGGCGGAATCCGCGGTGATGCGCGGCGAGCCGCTCGGTCCGTTGCACGGCGTGCCGATCTCGTTCAAGGACCTCACCGACACGGCAGGCATCCGCACCACGTACGGCTCGCGGGCCTTCGAGCACCACGTGCCGAAGGAGGACGCGGTCGTCGTCGAGCGCGCCCGCCGCGCGGGCGCCGTCCTCATCGGCAAGACCAACACGCCGGAGTTCGGATGCAAGGGCGTCACCGACAACCGCGTCTTCGGCGTCACGCGCAACCCGTGGAATCTCGAGCGGATCGCCGGCGGGTCCAGCGGCGGCGCGGCGGCCGCGCTCG
>CAYQQT010000410.1:0-4153 GCA_964419375.1 uncultured bacterium | reverse complement strand
AGCCGCGTCCATCCACGCCGTGGCATTCGCCACAGAATCCGTAGTAGAGCCGCTCGGCCCGCGAGGCGCCCGCGGGCGGGCTGGGATCGCTCAGCAGCCACGCCAGCCCGCCCGTGAACGCCCCGATGACGGCGAGCGCCACCGCGAGAGCCACGAGCGGACGGCGCATGGCCGGATTCTACGCCCTTACAGGAAATACCACTTGACAGGTCGCTGCCCGCGGGCTTAAACGGAGTAACTTTTCGCTCCTCGGCTGCATGGGAGGTGCCCAGTTCCACGATCCGTTCACCGATGAGTTTTGACCCAACCGTTTCTGTCGTGCCTCACACAGAGGAGATTCGCGATGAGTGACCGACGACACGTGTCTGTCAATGGGCCCGCGCTCAGCCGCCGCACGGTGCTCACGGGCGCCGCGGCGGGGGTGGCGGGCGGCTCGTTCCTCACCATGCTCGACGCGCGCCAGGCCCCGGCGCAGCTCCGGGGGACGAGCCTGCGCATGCTGAAGTGGAGCCACTACGTCCCCGCCTACGACGCCTGGTTCGACAAGTTCGCGAAGGAGTGGGGTGACAAGAACGGCGTACGCGTGCGCGTCGACCACATCCCCCACCTCGAGCTGCCCGCGCGTTACGCGGCCGAGTTTGCCGCGGGCGCCGGCCACGACCTCATCTACTTCGCCGGTCAGATCCTCACCGGCCAGTATTACCGGCACCTCGTCGACCTCTCGGACATCGCCAACGGCCTCGGCAAAAAGTACGGCGGGTGGATGGAGAACGCCAAGAGCGCGGGGCAGGTGGGGGGCGTCTGGTACGGCGTGCCGGACTTCTTCATCGCCATCCCGGTCCTGTGGCGCAAGGATCTCTTCGATTCCGTCAACCGTCCCGCGCCCCAGACGTGGGACGACTTGAGAGTGGCGGGGCGGCTGCTGAAGGCCAAGGGCAAGCCGACGGGCATGCAGTTCTCGCACTGCAACGACGCCAACCATAATTGGCGCGCGCTCATGTACTCCTTCAACGTCAAGGAGACCGATGCCTCGGGACAGAACATCGCCATCGACTCCAAGGAGATGCGCGAGGCGCTCCGCTTCGGCAAGGCGCTGTACGACGAGGGGATGACCCCGGAGGTCTTCTCCTGGGACGATGCCTCCGACAACCGCTTCCTCGCCTCCGGCGTGGGCTGCTGGATCCACGACGCGATCTCGGCCTTCCTCACCACCAAGGTTAACAACCCCAAGGTCTTCGAGCACACCTACGTGCTGGACGAGGCGGCGGGGCCGGGCGGGGTGAAATGGAACGTGGGCGAGCCCAACGTGTGGGCAGCCTGGAAGTTCTCCAAGAACGTGGCCGCCGCCAAGGAGTTCATCCAGGCCATCTCCGACGCGCAGAAAGAGGCGATGACGGCGAGCCTCGGGTACAACATGCCCTTCCTGCGCGATCGGTACAAGAAGCCCATGCCGATGCTGGGCAACGACGCCAAGCTCTCTACGCTGCAGGAGCAGGACAAGATCACGGCGTTCTTCGGCCATCCCGGCCCCATGACGCCCGCCGCGCAGGAGGTGCTCACCACCTTCATCATTCCCGACATGTTCACGCGGGTGGCGCGCGGCACGGACATCGAAGAGACCATGAAGTGGGGCGTCGGCGAGATTCGGCGAATCTACGCCAAGCACAAAGCGTCGTAACGGTCGTCACGAATGACCGAGATGTCGGCGGGTGGCGCGGGAGCGCCGCCCGGAACCTCGCTGTCGGTGCCCGTGGGCGGGCGCGTGGGCGTGTCGTCCCGGTGGCGGACGCCCACCGCCCGTCGCTATCTCTTCGGCTATACACTCCTCGCCCCCGCCGTCCTCTACGTCAGCCTGCTAGTGGGGGTGCCCTTCCTCTTCTCCCTCTATCTCGCCATGAGCGACGCGTCGGTGGGCGCGCCGGTGGCCCGCTTCGTCGGTATCGAGAATTTCACGTCCGCGCTCGAGAACGCGGTCTTCTACACGGCGCTGCGCAACACGATCGTCTTCACGGTGGGGGCGGGGCTGCTCAAGGGGATGCTCGGCACCACGCTCGCCTTCCTGCTCATGCAGCCGTTCCGGGGGCGCAAGATCGTGCGCGCCCTCATCGTGATCCCGTTCACGCTGCCCATCGCGGTGAGCGTGCTGGGTTGGAAATGGATGTTCGACTCCCAGTTCAGCGTCCTCAACTGGGCGCTGCACGGGCTGGGACTCGTCGGCGCCTACGGCAGCCCCGACTGGCCCGTGTGGCTGGGGCAGCCCGGGCTCGCCCTCTTCGCGGTGATGTTCGTGAACGTCTGGCGCGGCTTTCCGTTCAGCGCCATCGTGCTCATGGCCGGGCTCACCTCCGTGCCGCCGGAGGTGATCGACGCCGCCAAGGTCGACGGCGCCAGCTTCATGCAGCGCTTCCGCAAGGTGATCGTGCCCATGATCGCCCCCATCCTGTTCATCGGCACCGCCTTCGACACCGTCTTCACGCTCTCGGATCTCAGCATCGTCTACCTGCTCACCAACGGAGGCCCCGACGGCGCCACCGAGATCCTGCCCACGCTCGCCTACAACACGGGCATCCGAGCGGGGGCGCTCGGGCGCGGCGCCGCCATCTCGCTCTTCCTGTTTCCGCTCCTGCTGCCCGCCATCATCCTGCTCCTGCGCACGCTGCGGCGGAGGCAATACTGATGGCGACCGCGGTGCAACCGGTGAAGCGGGTGCAACCGGCGCCACGGACGGCGCGCGCCAAGGAGATCCGCCGCCACCTCGTCCTGTACGCGGGGCTCACGCCGTTCCTCGTCCTCGCGGTCTTCCCCGTGTTCTGGATGCTCATCACCGCGCTCAAACAGGACCCCGATCTCTACCGCATGGACGCCATCCCCTTCTGGTTCCACCTGCCGCCGACGTGGAAGAACTTCGACTTCCTCTTCTACAACACCTTCTACAAGGACTGGATCATCAACACGATGGCCATCTCCTTCTGGGTGTCGGTGATCACGATCCTCACCGCGGTGCCGGCCGGCTACGCGCTCGCGCGCCTGCGGCTGCCGGGGGCGGAGAACCTCGGCATCGGCATCTTCATGACGTACCTGGTGCCCGCCATCATCCTCTTCATCCCCCTCGCGCGCGTCGTGAGCACGCTCGATCTTCAAGATTCCTGGTGGGCGCTCGTCGTCGTGTACCCGACGTTCACCATCCCCTTTTGCACGTGGCTGCTCATGGGCTTCTTCAAGACGGTGCCCTTCGAGATCGAGGAAGCGGCCCTCGTGGACGGCTGCAGCCAGCTGGGCGCCCTCTGCCGCGTGGTGCTGCCGGTGAGCACGCCCGGCATCATCACCGCCATCATCTTCTCCTTCACGCTGTCGATGCAGGACTTCCTCTACTCGCTCGCGTTCGTCTCCATCTCCGAAGAGAAGCCGGTGCCGCTCGGGGTGGCCACCGAGCTCATCCGGGGCGACGTGTTCTTCTGGGGCTCTCTCATGGCGGGGGCGCTCCTCGTCGGCGTTCCCGTGGCGATCATCTACAACCTGTTCCTGGACAAGTTCATCTCAGGTATCACGGGCGCGGCCATCAAGTAAGGGCGGTGTACGTGGCATTCACTCAAGGAGGGGCATCCATGGTACGCAAGGCTCTCGTCGCAATCGTCGTTGCCGTCGTCGTCGTCGTCGGGGCCCACGCGCAGTACGGCGGCGGCACGCCCGCCGCGCAGGCGCAGAGCGGTCCCATCGAGCAGGAGAAGGGGGTCAATGCAGCCAACCTCGTCACCTCGCTGGGCGGTTTCCGGGGCGTGACCAACATCCCCGTGGTCATCACCGGCCAGGTGGTGACCATAGCGCCTGGCGGTCAGACGGGACGCCAGCGGCACACCGTGCCTTCGTACATCTACGTGCTGGAGGGGGACCTCGTCACGAACAGCTTCGGCGGGCCCGTGGGCGTCAACGGCGTCCAGTACCACGGAATGGGGCAGTCCTACATGGACACGCCGGGCGTCTGGCACAACCACTCCAACACCGGCAGCGCGCCGTTGAAGTACCTGCTGCTCTTCGTGAGCACACCGGGCGCGCCCACCATCACGCAGAAGGCGACCGACGAGTAGGCGATCCCGGGCGGCCGCCCTCCGCGCGGGCGGGGCGGCCGCCGCTCTCCTCGCCGCCGCCCTCGCCA
>CAYQQT010000409.1:0-4172 GCA_964419375.1 uncultured bacterium | reverse complement strand
TTGTAAGGGCCGCGCTCTCCCAACTGAGCTATCCGCCCAAGTACAGAGTCTCAAGTACCGGCGTTGGGGGTGTCAACTTCCCCCGGATCCGCGGTATCGGACGAAGGTCCCACTAGCGCCGACGTCGCGTAGCCAACGGCGCGACGGTCAGATGGCGACGCGGAGCTGGATCGTCTCGTAGAGGGCGTGTGGGACCTTGGGACCGCCCTTGCGGCCGCCGTCCCGCAGGGCGATGACACCGAGCTGCTCCAGCGTCGTGAGATCGGCCTTCACGCCCGCGGCGTCGCGGTCGACGGCGTTGGCGAGCGCGGTGATGGACTGTGGCCGGCGCCGGCGGATGGCGCGCAGGATGGTGAGGATCGGCCACGTCAGCAGCTGCGGCGCCGCATCGGCGCTGATGCGGCGCACGTCGATGTCGGGACGCTTCTTTTTGCGGCCCGGGGCGAGCGACGCGACACTTTCGCGCAGGCCTTCGGCGGCATCCTCGAAGAACGTCACCTCGAGCACGAGCACCTTGCCCACACCGGCCTCAGTTGCCTGCACCTCGCAGGGCACGCGCCTGCTCGTCGACAGCGGCGCTGAACTCGCTCCCGGCCGTTGTGAAGCCGCGCTTGACCGCATCCCAGTCACGCCGGAGGCGGGAGCCCAGATCGTCGGGCGGAGGGCTCTTTGGCGGCGCCGGCCGCGCAGGCTTGGGTACCACCGGCGAGACGACGCGTGGCTCGGCGAAGCTCGATGGCTGCGGAGCATTGTTTGGCATCGCCGGCGCCGCCGGCTTCGGTACCGGTGGCGAGACGACGCGTGGCTCGCCGACGCCCGGTGGCTGCGGAGCATTGTTTGGCACCGCCGATCCCGTCGGCTTCGGTACCGGTGGCGAGACGACGCGAGGCTCGGCGAAGCGCGATGGCGGCGGCGCCGCCGCACGCGGACGCGCGGCCTGAGCATCGCTCGCCGCAACCTTCCGGACGTCGTCGCCCACGCGTCGAAGACCGGCCTCGACCTTCCGCACCCGCTCGTCGGCGTTTTGCAGGCCCGACTCCGCCGCGCTTACGCGTGAGGTAAGCGCGCCCAGCCTCGCCTCCGCCGCGCGGCGCTCGTCTGCAGCCAAGGCCGCCGCGGTCGGCGGCGCCACGCGGGCAAGATCGGCGAGCGTGACCGCGGCCAGGATCGCCGCGGTGGCGAAGCAGGTGCCGGCGAGAGCGTGGCCCAAGCGTGTGATGAAGAGTCGCCGCACGGAGGCGGAGGGAAGCTCATCCGGCGACGGCTGGAAGCCGTACTTGAAGACGAGCAGGCACATGACGAGGGCGCCGGCGGCGCTGGTGAAGATGACCGCGGTCAGGGCCGAGTAGACAAGCGGCGACATAGATCGATTGTATACATGGGGGGCCTCGAAGGGCCCCCCAAACTCCCCAGCGCTCGGCAGCGCCCCGGCAAAGCCGTGGCGCTCCTCGATTTTCGTTTTTCGTCGGCTACAGGCCGAGCGACGCGAGGCGCGCGGCGGTGGGCACGCCATTGGCGTCCCAGCCGCGGAGCGCGTAGTAGGTGTCGAGCATGCCCTGCAGTTCTTCGGGAGGACAGTACATGCCGGCGGAGGGGCCGGCGGGGATGGGCTCGTGCATCACCTTCCACGGCAGCGTGTCGTCCGCCCTGCGCACGCCTTCGCGCACGTTGAAGAGCCGCTCGAGGTTGATGATGCGCTCGCCCACGCGCTCGAGCTCTTCCGTGGTCACGTCCCACCCGGTGATGGCGCGCACCATGCGCGCGTAGGGCTCGCCCACGAAGAGCCCGAAGCCGCGCTCGGAGGTGAAGCGGCACATCGTGAGCGAATCGCCGACGGCGGTGAAGTGCTGGCTGCGGATGGCGAACTCCGGCTTGTCCTGCGTCCCGCGCCGGTCGAAGGTGGGCGCGTACTGCGGCGTCGGCCGCGTGTCGTGGTGGCTGCCCCCCCGGGTGGCGGTGGCGTACCCGATGGACAGCCCCTTGAGCGCGCGCGCGGAGTGCGCGGGCAGCTCGAGGCGCTTGACCGCGTACACGAGCTTCGTGCCCTCGGGGTGCACCGACTCCGCCAGCCGCCACGCGCCCTCCGCAAGGCGATCGCCGAAGCCCTCCCGTCGCGCCGTCATCTCCACGAGCCGCAGCATGCCGCGCCAGTCGCCCCAGCCGAACGGTACGCCGACGTCTGTGGGCTTCAACCAACCCCTCTCGAGCGCCTCCGCGACGAACGCCAGCGTGACGCCCATCGAGATCGTGTCCATGCCGAGGAGATCGCAGAGGTCGTTGGCGAGGATGAGCGCCTCGGGGTTGTCGATGCCGAGCATCGGCCCGAGCGCGAAGATCGTCTCGTACTCGGGCATCTTGGCCTTGCGGCCGGCGAACTCGCCCTCGGTGATCGCGTACTGCTTGCCGCACGCCACCGGGCACTTCAGGCACGTGGTGTCGCGGTCGTGGTAGTGCGCCTTCATCTCCTCGCCGCCCACGGCACGCGCCTGCGCGAACGTCTCCTCGCGCAGATTGTAGGAGCCGAGCGCCCCCAGCGCGTTGATGGGCCCCACGAGGAACGAGGTGCCGAACTCCGTCAATGCCTTCGTGCCCGTCTTGAGCGGCTCGCGCGTCTCCTCGAGGAGGGCCTTGAGAGCGGCGGCGTCGGCCACCGAGGTCTTGCGCGCGCCGCGCACCACCACCGCCTTGACGTTCTTGCTGCCGAGCACGGCAGCAATGCCGCCGCGCCCGGCCACGCCCTCTCGATTCTTCCAGTAGTGCGCCAGCGCCGCGAAGCGTACGCGCCGCTCGCCGGCGGGGCCGATGGCGATGGCGTCGGCGTCGGCGCCCTCGACGGCCACGAGCGCGTTGACGGTGTCGCGCGTGCTCGCCCCCCACCACGCTTGCGCCGGCTTCACCTCGGCGCCGGCCTCCGTGAGGCACACGTACGACGGAGCGGGGGCGCGGCCTGTGATGAGGACGGCGTCGAAGCCGGTGCGCTTGAGCGTGGCGGGAAACCGCCCGCCGAAGGTGGAGTCGAAGAACAGCCCTGTGAGCGGCGACTTCGACGCCACGCACGCGCGGCTGTTGCCGGGCACCGTGGTGTCGGTGACGGGCCCCACCGCGAACACGACGGCATTGGCGGGATCGAAGGCATCGACGCCCGCCGGCACGTGATCGTAGAGCAGGCGCGCGGCGAGACCGTTGCCTCCCAGCAGCGCGCGGGCAGTGTCGGGATCGAGCGGCTCTATCCGCGAGAGGTTGCGCGTGAGATCGACGAAGAGCAGGCGCCCGCCGTAGCCGTGCATGGGCGGTATCTTACTGCGTCAGCGGCCGAGAGCGGCGAGCCCCCGCCGGGCGCTCTCGGCGAGGTCGGCGGGGACGTCGGACTGGGCGAGGAGCTTGCGATAGGCGATGGCGGCGGCCTCGTCCTGCTTGAGCGCGACGAGCGCGCGCGCGGCGCCGAGCAGCGCGCGGCGACCGAGCGCGGTGGCGGGGCCCACGTAGGCCGCTGTCATGTAGTACTCGGCGGCGGCGAGGTGATCGCCCTCGCCCGCGTACGCGTCGGCGATCCCGCTCGCCGCCTCCACCACCACGGCGTCCTCCGGGCTCTTGAGCAGGCGCTCGAAGGCGGCGCGCGCGGGCTGCCAGCGCTTCTCCTGGGCGAGCAGGCGCGCGTGGGACAGCCGCGCGTCGCCCGTCCACTCCGCGCCCGAGCTCTCACGCGCCGCGCGCCCGTACGCCTCCAGCGCGCCCGCGCGGTCGCCGCTCTGCTCCCGCGCCCGCGCGAGAATCAGCAGCGCCTGGGGCACGCGCGGGTCGGTGGGAAAGGCGGCGATGAACCGCTCCATGTCGATGCGCGCCACGTCCGGCTTGCCCGTCTGCAGCGCGGCCTGCGCGAACCGCACGCGCGCGTCGTCGCCGAACGGGCTCAGCGGGTACTGCTGGCGCATCAACGCGTACGCGTCGTACACGACCAGCCACGCGGAGGCTTCGGCGGCGCCGGCGCCCACCCGCTCGAGGGCATCGTCGGCGGCGGGATGGGCCTTGTGCTCTGTGACGAGGCGGCGGGCGTATGCGAGTGCGCCCGGCCAATCCTTCTCCTGCACCGCGGCGCCGGTGAGCGCGTAGAGCAGCGCGGCCGTGCGCGCGGCGTCGGCGCGGGCGGCGTCCAGTGCAGCGCGCCCGGCCTT
>CAYQQT010000408.1:0-4176 GCA_964419375.1 uncultured bacterium | reverse complement strand
GGGTGCCGCCGAACGGCAGGCTACCAGTCAGAAGCGGGGTACTGGGGCCCCCCAACCCCCCCATACGCTCGGCAGCGCCCCGGCGAAGCCGTGGCGCTCCTCGACACCCCAACGCTCGGCAGCGTCCCGGCAAAGCCGTGGCGCTCCTCGATATTCCGCGTCATTTCGACCAGCGGGGGGCGGTGAGCTCGATGCGCCACACGGGGCCGTTCACGAACATCGCGCCCTCGAACTTCACGAAGCCGGGGGCGGCCACGGTGGAGATCCAGTAGCGCACGTTGGGCACGTCCTTGCCCATGATCTTGGCGAAGATGCCGGTGGCCCAGCCCAGGTCGAACTTGACGAAGTAGCGTGTCGCTTTTCTCGCCTCGTCGCCGACGAAGAACTGGTCCTCGCCCTCGGCGGTGGCGACGATCTTCAGAAAGCGGGGCGTGGGCGTGAACGTGAGGAGCTGCCCGCCCGCCGTCTTGGCGGGGGCGACGTTCCTCAGCACCATTCCCATCATGCCGTTGTACACGTCGGGGGGCAGCTCGATCTTGCCCTCCACCGACTCCTGCCCCACCTTGGCCTTGTACCGGCCACTCGCGCGCTCGAAGAAGACCTCGCTCGGCTCCGGAAAGGCGGGGCCGCGCTGGAGCGCGCGGTAGCTCAGCAGCGTGAACACCTTCGTCTGCGTGAAGACGACCGTCTCGTCGAACAGCGATCCGTCCTTGAACCGGAAGATGAGCCGCGACTCCACGCGGTCGCCGCGCGGGGTCTGCACGAGCTCGCCGGCGGCCACGTCCTGTCCGTCCTTGGTGCGCAAGGCGAGGAAGCCGTGGGCCGCGCCTTCGGGAAAGCGGACGGCGACGGCTGCGGCCGCGGCGGGCGCGCTCGTGCCCGCCAGGAGCAGGTACGCGGCGGCGGCGGCACGAAGGCGGCGCAGGGTATGCGCCGACAGGACAGGCATTGCACTCTTTGTAGCAGAGTGGTCACGATCGTCGCAAGGAAACGAAGGTGCTAGGTCCGGCACGGGCCGGTGCAGTTCACACGGCTATGACAACTGCGCCGACTTCCGAGGTGTACCGTAGCGTGTCATGATCCGGGCGAGAGGGACGAGGCCACGATGAAGCACGCGCTGCCGGTACTGGACGCCGAGACGACGGGCGCCCCCGTGGCTCCCTTCGTCCGCTTGAGCGCGCTCTGGATCCAGCTCACCGGCACGTGGTGCAATCTCGAGTGCACCCACTGTCTGAACGCGAGCGGGCCGAAGGAGCCCTGGCTCCAACCGCTCGACGTCGAGACCGCGCGCCGGGCGATCGCCGATGCCGAGCGCCTGGGCGTCAAGGAGATCTACTTCACCGGCGGCGAGCCCTTCCTGCACCGGCACATCCTGCCGCTGCTGGCGGAGAGCCTGACGGTGGCGCCCACCACCGTCCTCACCAACGGCACGGTGATCACGCCCGCCATCGCGGACGCGCTCGCGGCGCTCGCGGCCGCCGCCGCCTATTCGCTCGAGATCCGCGTCAGCCTCGACGACGTGGACGCCGCCCGCAACGACCGCATCCGCGGCGTGGGCGCGTGGGCGAAGGCGGTGCGCGCCGTCCGCCTCCTCGCCGAGCGTGGCCTGCTCCCCATCGTCACCGCCACCGACCTTCTCGCCGGCGAGGGGCCCGAGGCGACGGGCATGTACCAGCGCTTCCGCGATTTTCTCGTCGCGCAAGGAGTGACGCGGCCGCGCGTGAAGATCTTGCCCGTCCTGCCCATCGGCCGCATGGAGGCTCCCGGCGGCGCGCGCCTCACCGAGGAGGCGCTGGAAGGCTTCGATCGCGGCCTGCTGCAGTGCGCGCAGACACGCGTGATCGCCTCCGGCGGCGTGTACGCCTGTCCCATCCTGGCGGGACTGCCCGGCGCGCGCCTGTCGGAGGCGAGCGTGGAAGAGTCGTTCCGCGCAGCACCGCTCTACCACGCCGCCTGCGTGACGTGTCACCAGACGGGGATGACGTGCCGGAACGCGTGAGCGGCTACCGGCGCATCGCCGTCTTCGGCGGCGTGTACAGCAACGCGCCCGCGCTGCGCGCCACGCTGGAGGACGCGCGCGCGCGCGACGTGGAGGCGGTGTTCTGCCTCGGCGACGTGGGCGGCTTCGGTCCCCAGCCGGATCGTGTGTACCCGCTGCTGCGCGAGGCGGGCGTGCAGATGGTGCAGGGCAACTACGACGAGGCGCTCGCCTCCGGCCGCCCCGACTGCGGCTGCGGCTACACCGACCCGCGCGACAATCACTTCGCACGCATCAGCTACGCGTACACGCTCGCGCGCACCTCGGCCGACAACCGTGCGTGGCTGGCCACGCTGCCGGGCTACCGCCGCCTGCGGCTCGGCGATCACCGGCTGCTCATGTGTCACGGCTCGCCGCGCGCGATCAACGAGTTCCTGTGGGACTCCGGCACGCCGAGCGGATTGCTGACGCGCCTGCTGCGCGAGGGCGATGCCGATGTCCTGCTGTGCACCCACACGGGCATGAAGTGGCACCGCGCTCTCGGCGACGCCGCCCACGCGGTGAACGTGGGCGTGATCGGCCGTCCCGAGAACGACGGCGCCACCAACGGCTGGTACACGATCCTCACCGCCACGCCCGAGCTCGAGGTCGAGTTCGTACCGGTCCACTACGACGCGGAGACGCTGGCGCGCGAGATCGAGCGCGAAGGCCTGCCGCTCGAGTTCGCGGAGACCATTCGCACCGGGTGGTGGACGACCTGCCTGGAGAACCTGCCCGCCAAAGAGCGTGCGCGCGGAAAGTTCTGAGGTGGCGCTGGGCGACGTCGGCAACCGCGTGGCCGTGCAGCTCTTCAAGCGAGTACCGTGGCTGGGCGACGCGTGGGCGCGGCGCCGCCGGTTCGTGGAGTCCCGCTCGGTGCCGTGGGCGCCGCTGCGCACGCCGGTGCGCGACGCCGTCATCGCCCTCGTGACCACCGCCGGCGTCCACCTGAAGGCGGACCCGCCCTTTGACATGACCGATCCCGACGGCGATCCCACCTTCCGGGTGGTGCCCATCGACGCGCCGCGGGGGGACGTCACCATCACCCACAAGTACTACGATCACTCCGCCGCCGATCGCGACCTCAACGTGGTGCTCCCCGTGGACCGCCTGCGCGAGCTGGCGGCGGCCGGGCGCGTGGGGGGCGTGGCGCCGCGCGTCTATTCGCTGATGGGCCACGTGGACGGGCCTCACGTGCGGACGCTGATGGAGACGACGGCGCCGGAGGTCGCGCGCCGTCTGCGCGCCGACGGTGCTCAGGCCGTCGTCCTCACACCGGCCTGAGGGCTGTGCAACCAGACCGTGGGTCTGGTCCAGCGCGCGATCGAGGCCGTGGGCATCCCCACCGTCGGCATCACGCTCCAGAAGGAGATCACGCGCAAGGTGAAGCCTCCGCGCGCGTTGTACCTGCGCTATCCGTTCGGCCATCCCATGGGCGAGGCGTTCGCGACGGCGCAGCAGCGCACGATTCTCCTGGACGCGCTGGCGGCGCTGGAGACGGTGACGGAGCCGGGCACCATCGTGGAGCCCGGATATAAATGGAAGCGGCACCGGTTCGCATGACGCGCGCGGGCCGGCCCTCGGCCTCGCGCTGGACGATCGCGCTCTGGGTGGCGGTCGCGCTCGCGCTGCTCGTGGCCGCGCGCACCGCGAACGCGCCCGCGCTGCTGCGGGCGGCGCTGGAGTGGATCACGGGCCTGGGGCCCTGGGGGCCGGTCGCCTTCGTCGTTCTGTACGTGACGGCGGCCGTCTTGCTGCTGCCCGCCTTCGTGCTCACGCTGGGCGCCGGCGCCGTCTTCGGCGTCGCGCGCGGCTTCGCCGCGGTGTGGGTGGGCGCCACGCTCGGCGCCACCGCGGCCTTCCTCATCGGCCGCTACCTGGCGCGCGGCTGGGTGGCCCGTCGCATCGAGGGCAACCCGACGTTCAGGGCCATCGACGACGCGGTGGCGCGCGAGGGGTGGAAGATCGTTGGGCTCACCCGGATGTCCCCCGCCTTTCCCTACGGGTTGCTCAACTACGCCTTCAGCGTGACGCGCGTGTCCGTGCGCGACTTCGTGCTCGCCACCGCCGTCGGCATGGTGCCGGGGATCGCGATGTACGTGTATATCGGCTCGCTGGCGGGCACGCTGGCGGGGGCGGGCGAGCGCGCGCGCACGCCC
>CAYQQT010000407.1:0-4177 GCA_964419375.1 uncultured bacterium | reverse complement strand
AAGATGCGTAACCTCAGCGAGCACGATCTGACGGACGTCGTCGAGCAGCGGCTGCAGACGACGGCGGATCCCCGGGTGAAAGCGGTCATGACGAGCCTCGTGCGGCATCTGCACGACTTCGTCCGCGACGTCGAGCTGACGGAAGCGGAGTGGTTCGAGGCCATCCGGTTCCTCACCGAGACCGGCCACGCCTGCGACGACAAGCGACAGGAGTTCATCCTGCTCTCGGACACCCTCGGGGTTTCGATGCTGGTGGACGCCATCAACCATCGCCACCCCGAAGGCGCGACGGAATCCACGGTGTTCGGCCCCTTCCATCGTGACGGCGCGCCCACGCTGCCCGCGGGCGCGAGCATCGCGGGCAAGACGGCGGGTGAGCCCACGTTCGTGTCGGGGCGGGTGACCGATACCGCCGGCCGGCCTCTGGCGGGCGCGCTGCTCGACGTGTGGCAGGCGGCGCCCAACGGGCTCTACGACAGCCAGGATCCGGAGCAGGGCGGGCTCAACCTGCGCGGCAAGTTCCGCACGGACGCCGACGGGCGCTACGCGTTCCAGACCGTGAAGCCGGCCAACTATCCGATTCCGTCGGACGGCCCCGTGGGTCGCATGTTGCGCGCGTGCGGCCGGCATCCGTACCGGCCCGCCCACATCCACTTCATCGTGTCCGCCACGGGCCACCGGCCGGTGACCACGCACGTCTTCGTGGATGGCGACCCCTATCTGGACTCCGACGCCGTGTTCGCGGTGAAGAGCTCGCTCATCGCGACCTTTAAACATCACGCTTCGACCCAGGAGGCGGCGGCGCGCAAGACGACCGCGCCCTTCTATACCGTGGAGTACGACTTCGGTCTCACGCCTGCCTGAGCGCTACTGGAACTCGAGGGTGGCGGCGCGCAGCCCGCACAGCAGCTTGCCCGCCGTCTCCAGGCACCGGTCGTTGGAGGGCGGCATCACGGGGCCCGCGAGTGAATCGCGGTGCCACCGCTCGAAGGGCAGGTCCTTCAGGATGCCGCGGCCGCCCGCCAGCCGCAGCGCGCGCTCGGTGACCATCACGCCCACGTCCGCCGAGTACGCCTTCGACTGGTTCACGGCCAGCATCGCCGCCTGCCGGTCGCCGCTGTCGCACGTGAGGGCGGCGTCGTGCAGGAGCAGGCGCGCGGCGCGCACGGCGGTGCCGGTCTCCGCCACCGTCCGCTGCACGAGGGGATGGTGGCTCATGGGCGTGGTGGCCGGACGCTGTGTTTTCGTGCGCGCGTACTCCACCATGTACTCGAAGGCCGCCTCCGCGATGCCGAGGTAGACCGCGGCGTAGCCGAGCGCGAAGCCGGACAGGTCGATGGTGAGGAACTGACCCGGGCGGCCGATGACGGCGTCGGCGGGCACGAAGGAGTCGTAGCGGATGGTGTGGCTGATGGTGCCGCGCATGCCGGAGGCGTTCCAGAGCCCCTCGATCTTCACACCCCCGTCGCGGCGCGGGATGAGCGCCGAGATCACGCCGTCGAGCGCGCTCGCGTGGCCCTCCACGATCCCGGTCACGAAGTAGTAGTCGGCGGCGTCCCCGAGCGAGCAGAACTGCTTGACGCCCGCCACGTGGTAGCCGCCGTCCACGGGTCGGAAGACGGTGTTCAGCACGAACTTGTCGCGGAAGCTTTGCTCCGGCTCGCTCGTGATGGAGGCGATCTTGGCGCCGCCCCCGACGATCTCGGCGAAGTAGCGCTGCTTCTGCGCCTCAGTGCCGAGAACGGCGAGGAAGCTTGCGATCGTCGCGTGCATGTTGAACGTGAGCCCGGTGGCCGAGCACCCCTTGGCGATCTCGCGCAGCGCGTGCACGTAGGTGACGGAGTCCGCGCCCACGCCGCCGTAGGCGGCGGGCACCGTGAGCGCGAGCAGGCCTGCCTCGTGGAGGTCGGCGTAGTTCTGGGCGGGGAACGACGACTCCGCATCGTGGGTGGCGGCGCGGCCGGCGAAGCGCTCGCGGGACAGCGTGGCGGCGCGGTCGATGACGGCGCGCTGCGCGTCGGTCACGGGTGGAAGCGGAAAGGTCACGGCTGATGTCCTCCGGCGGTCGTGGACGGACGATAGCACACCGCCTCGCTCGCTTGACACTCCGAAAGGCCGCGTGCTATTGGACGCGCGTGCCCGCCCCCGTCCTCCTCGAGACGGACAACCTCACGCGCGCCTACGGCAGCCTCCTCGCCGTGGACCGCGCGAGCGTGACCGTGCGCGAGGGCGAGCTGCGCTCGATCATCGGCCCCAATGGCGCCGGCAAGACCACGTTCTTTCGTCTGGTCTCCGGCGAGGTCACGCCGACCTCGGGACGCATCCGCTTCCGTGGGCGCGACATCACCGGCCTGCCGCAGCACGACGTGGCCCGCCTCGGGATCGGCAAGTCGTATCAGATCACCAACGTGTTCCCGCACCTGACCGTCCTCGAGAACGTGCGCGTGGCCGCGCAGGGCTACACGCGCTCGTTCAACTTCTGGTCGCGCGCGGTGGACCTGCGCGACGTGCGCGCGCGCGCGGAGGCGATCCTGGCCACCGTGGGCCTCGTGGTCAAGGCCGACCACCTCGCCGCGCACCTCTCGCATGGCGAGCGGCGGCATCTGGAGATCGGCATCGCGCTCGCGTCCGAGCCCGTCCTGCTGCTGCTCGACGAGCCCACCGCCGGCATGAGCCCGGAGGAGACGGACGAGACGATGCGGCTCATCCGACAGCTCGCCCGCGGCCGCACCATCGTGCTCGTCGAGCACAAGATGAAGCTGGTGATGAACATCTCGGACGTCATCACCGTGCTCCACCAGGGCCGTGTGCTGGCGGAGGGCACGCCGGAGGAGATCCGCGCCAGCACGCTCGTGCAGCAGACCTATCTCGGCGTGACCGCGTGAGCCTGCTCACCGTCGACGCCATTCACACGTACTACGGCGAAGCCCACGTCCTGCAGGGGATCTCGCTCACCCTCGCCGAGGGGGAGGTGGTGACGCTCATCGGCAGGAATGGCGCCGGCAAGACCACCACGCTGCGCTCCATCATGGGCATCAATCCGGCGCGGCGCGGCCACGTTCACTTCTCTGGCGCGGACATCACCCGCCTGCCCACCCACACCATCGCGCACCGGGGTATCGCGTGGGTGCCGGAGGAGCGGCGCGTGCTCCCGAACCTCAGCGTGCTCGAGAATCTGCGCCTGGGGATGCTGGGCGGCGGCGTGCGCGACGGCGCGGCGCTCCTCGACGAGGTGTTCGACTACTTCCCGAGGCTGCGGGAGCGCGCCGAGCAGCAAGGCCGTCTCCTGTCGGGCGGCGAGCAGCAGATGCTCGCCATCGCCCGCGCGCTCGTGGCGCGGCCGCGTCTCATGCTCGTCGACGAGCCGACCGAAGGCCTCGCGCCGTTGTTCGTGCAGAGCCTCACCGCGATCCTCAAGGAGATCAACCGGCGCGGGACGACCATCCTGCTCGTGGAGCAGACGCTCGACGTGGCGCTCACCCTGTCACACCGGCTGTACGTGCTGGACCAGGGGCAGGTGCAGTTCTCGGGCACGCCCGACGCTTTGAAAGCGGAGCCTGCCATCCAGCAGCGGTTCCTGGGAGTGTGAACGCTGTACGTCAGCTCGCGAGGTTGACCAGGCGCTCATTGTTCTTGCTTTCTCTTCGGCCGGTCCGCAGCAGCGTCACGACCTGCGCACGCGTGAGCGTGGGCGTCCGGGGTGCGGCGGGCTGCATGCCGAACGCCGACCACGCGCGGCCGGCGCCGGTGGCGATGGCGGCCACGACGACGCGGTCGACCATCGCGACGTCGAACGGCTTCGGGACGTAGTCGAAGGCGCCCATCATCAGCGTGTCGCGGGCGACTCGTTCGTTGGCGTTCGACAGCATGACGACGGGGACGCTCCCGTCCATCGCGCGGATCGCCCGCAGCACCTGCGCCCCGTCCCACCCCGGCATGAAGATGTCCAGCAGCACGGCATCGGGCCGTAGATAGCTGGCGATCATCAGCGCATCCGGACCGTGCTGGGCGGTCATGACCTCGTAGCGGGGAGAGAAGTGGGTGGCGAGGACGTCCAGAACATCGGGCTCGTCGTCGACGATGAGCAGCCTGCCCAGCGGATCACTCATTAGTGCCCTCACGTGCGCGCAGCAAACGTTGGTGTGCGGGCTCGGGCTGGAGCAACGGTCGTACCACA
>CAYQQT010000406.1:0-4200 GCA_964419375.1 uncultured bacterium | reverse complement strand
GGGTAGAGCGCGGCGAGCGCGCCCAGCCCCACGAGGTCGAGCAGCTCGCCCACGCGCCCCTCCGCCGCCGGCTTGATGCGGGCGGCGAGGCGGACGTTGTCCGCCACGGTGAGGTTGGGAAAGAGGTTGGTGATCTGAAAGGAGCGCGTCACCCCGCGGCGGACGCGCTCGGCGATGCCGAGCCGGGAGACGTCGGCGCCGTCGAGCGAGATGCGTCCGCGGCTCGGCAGCAGCAGCCCCGAGAGCAGGTGCAGGAGGACCGTCTTGCCGGCGCCGTTGGGACCGATGACCGCCCGGATCTCACCCTCAGCGAGGCTGAAATCCACACCGTCGACGGCGACGAACGATCCGAACGAGCGCGTGAGCCCGACCGTCTCGAGGAGCGGCAAGCCCGCCCGACCTACATCTTGCAGGTCTCGGCCGGCGGGTAGCTGGAGTCGCCGGCCGAGACGACGGTCTGCATCCGCGCCTGGCCGTTCTTGAGCTGCCAGATGTAGAGCGGCAGCTGACCCTGGTGGTCCTCCTTGCGCATCGTGAAGTTCCCCTGCGGGAATTCCACGCTCTTCTGCCCCGTCATGCCCTCGATCCCCTGCACCAGCTTCATGCTGTCGCCCTTGGCGCGGTAGCCCGAGGACTCCACGGCGCGCTTGAAGATGAAGGTGGACTCGTAGCTCGCGTAGGAGTGCGGCCCGGCGGGCACGCCCTTGGAGACTTCCATGAAGACGCGGCGGAACTCGCGATCGGCGGGCGTGTCCAACGGTGCCATCTCCTTCACCGGGTACTGCTCGACGATGAAAGCGCCGTCGAGATCCGGTGCCTGCGTGTCGAAGGTCTCGGGGAAGATCACGTCGCACGTGCCCGCGATCTTGTACTGCTTCTGCAGCCCGAACTCGCCGATCTGCTTGCCGAGGCGCACGGCGTCGCTGCCCGCCACGGAGTGGAAGAGGCCGGGGGCGTCGGCCGCCGGCCGCAATTTCGCGAGATACGAGGAATAATCGGCGGTGCCGGCAGGAATCGGAATTCCCTGCACGACCTCACCGCCCGCCTTTTGTAACTCCGCGGAGAACCACTTGATCATGGACTGGCCGTACGCGTTGTCCCAGTAGAGGAACTGCCACCGCTTGGCCACGCGGCTCGTCAGGAAGGGCGCCATGGCCTTGGCCTTCGCGCGCGCATCCGGCGTGAGCCGGAACGTGTAGCGGTTGCACTTGTCGGCGGTAATGACGTCGGACTCCGCCACCGTGACGAGAAGGAGCGTCTGGGTTTCATTTGCCACCGGCAGCATCGGCACCGTGTCCACGCTGCTCGCACCGCCGATGATCACGTCCACGTTGTCCTGCAAGATCATCTTGCGCATGATCTTGACCGCATCCGCGGGGCGGCCGCCGTCGTCCTCGACGATGAGCTGCACCTGGCGCCCGCCGATGCCGCCCTTCGACTCCATGAGGCGCAGCGCGGCCTGCGTGCCCCACAGCGAGTGCTGCCCGAGCGGAGCCGCCGGGCCTGAGAGAGGCAGGGGCGCGCCGATCTTCAACGGCTGGCCCTGCGCGTGCGCGCGCCGCCCGTACATGAACTCACCGGCCAGCACCGCGGCGCCGGGCACGGCCTTCAGGAACGTCCGTCGGTCGAGGTCACACATGTCGGCCATCTCCTCTCGGGGCTTCCTTGGACTCGGGTTGTGCGGACTCGGGTTGTGCGGATTCTCGTTCTGCGCGCAACGCGCGCAAGGCGCGCCACACGCGCTCGGGGGTCAGCGGCAGCTCGTGGAGGCGGACGCCGGTGAGTCGCGTGAGCGCGTTGCCGATGGCGGGGCTCACCGGCACCAGACCGCCCTCGCCGACGCCCTTGGCGCCGAAGGGGCCCGCGCCGTCGCCGTTCTCGACGAACTGCGAGTGGAAGCGCAGGGGCACGTCGGCCGCGCGCGGCACGCGATAGCCGGCGAGGTCGGCGTTCAGGAGCTGGCCGCCCTCGTACACCATCTCTTCGTAGAGCGAGTGGCCGATGCCCTGCATCACCGCGCCTTCGTCCTGCGCCTCGCACTGCTGGGGATTGATGCAGCGCCCGACGTCGGACACGGAAGCGTACGCCTCCACGCTGATGGCGCCCGTCTCTTCGTCCACGCTGATCTCCGCGCCGCCCATCGCGACTTCCCAGAAGGGCGTGCTGCCACCGAGCGGCGCCGCCGTGCGGCCCGGCGCCACCACGCCGCGCCCGATGAGCTCGCCGCCGCGCATGCCGAAGTGGAAGTCGAGCAGGTCGGGATATGACACGCGCGTGTCACCGCCCACGACGGCGCCCTCCACCACGGCGAGCCCGCGCGTGGTCACACCGAGCTGCCGGGCGGCGATCCGCCGCAGCTGATCCACCACGTCCTCGGCCGCCTCCTGCACGGCGCGGCCGACCATCGTGGTGGAGCGGCTCGAGCTGGTCGTCTGATCGTAGGGCGTGATGCTGGTGTCGGGCAGCACCACCATCACACGGGCGAGCGGGATCGCGAGCACCTCGGCGGCGATCTGCGCCATGACCGTGCGCGCGCCCTGTCCCATCTCCACCGTGCTGCAGAGCACGCTGGCGCTGCCGTCGGCGTGCAATCGCACGATGGCCTCCGACACCGAGGGCGCCACGCTCGCCTTCATCATGACGGCGATGCCTCTCGCCCGGCCCGCCGCCGGCGCCTGGCTCCACTGGATCGCCTCTGCGAGCCGGCTCAGTCCCTCCTCGAGCTTGCCGTCCACCGGCGTATCGCCGGGCGCGAACTCTTCGCCGTGCGCGAGCAGGTTCTGCCGGCGCAGGTCGACGGGATCACGGTCCAGGCGATGCGCGGCCACGTCCATCATCGACTCCACCGCCCACACGATTTGCGGCACGCCGAAGCCGCGAAAGGCGCCGCCCGGCGTCGTGTTCGTGTACACCGCGTTGCTGTGCAGCAGCACGTTGGCGACCCGGTACGGCCCCGTCGTCGTGTACGTGCCCTTCTGGATGACGCGCGGAGCGATGTCGGCGTAGGCGCCCACGTCGAAGTCGGCCACGCAGTCGACGGCGAGGAGCCCGCCGTCGGCCCCGAACCCCAGCCGCAGCGTCACGCGCGCGCTGCACCGCCGTACGGTGCGGAAGGCGTCCTCCACGGAGGCGAGCAGCCGCACGGGACGGCGCGCCACGCGCGCGAGCGCGGCCGCCAGCGGCTCCAGCTTGGCGTACGTCTTGCCGCCGAAGCCGCCGCCCAGCAGCGGCACCGCGATGCGGATGCGGCTGGCGGGCAGGTTGAACATCTTGCCCAGCTCGGAGCGAACCGAGAACGGGTTCTGCGTGGAGGCCCACACCGTCAGTCCGCCCTCGTCGTCCCAGGAGGCGACGGCGCCGTGCGGCTCCATCGAGTAGTGCTGGATGCGCGGGAACGTGTACGTGTCTTCCAGCGTCAGCGCCGCGCCCGCGAACGCCGCCTTCACGTCGCCGCGCGCGTAGTCGAACTGGTGGCAGATGTTCGTGCCGGGCTTCGACTTCAGCGTGGCGAGATCGGAGAAGTGGCCCGCCAGCGGCTCCCCCGTGTGCACGAGGGGCGCGCCGGGGGCGAGCGCCTCTTCGAGCGTGGTCACGGCCGTGATTTCCTCGTACTCCACCTCCACGAGGTCCAGCGCCTCCACCGCCGTCGCCTCGTCCACCGCGGCCACGGCCACGACGGGCTCGCCCTCGTAGCGCACGACGCCGGTGGCGAGCAGCGGCCGATCGCGCAGCGCGGGGCCGTAGAACGCGTCGCACCACGTGAAGTCCGGGGCCGTGAGCACGGCGTAGACGCCGGGCAGCGCGCGGGCCCGCTCGACGTCGACGCGGACGATGCGCGCGTGCGCGAAGGGCGAGCGCAGCAGGCGCGCGTGCGCCATGCCGGGCAGCTCGAGGTCGCTCAGGTAGCGCGCGCGCCCGGTCACCTTCTCGAGCGCATCCGTGCGCCGGACCGAGTGGCCGACGACCGTGAAGCGGCGATCGATTGGATGGGGGGCCTCGACGGGCCCCCCAAGCCCCCCGGCGCTCGTCGCGCCCCGGGGAACCCGTGGCGCTCCTCGATCGCGCGAGCTCATCGTGTGCCTGCTCCCGGTGATGCGCAGGACAGGATCGCGTCCAGGATCTTGCGGTAGCCGGTGCACCGGCAGAGGTTGCCGCGCAGGTACTCGGCCACTCGGCCGCGCGTGGGCGACGGCTCCTCCG
>CAYQQT010000405.1:0-4203 GCA_964419375.1 uncultured bacterium | reverse complement strand
GAGGCGCTGGTTCTGGACGGAGAGATAGATCTCCATCACGGAGGTCACCGTCTCCCGCAGGGACTCCACGATCTCCAGCGCCTGCACGGTGTGGTCGTAGACGTCACGCAGGAAGACGCGCGTGTCCGGCGTGAACACGGGCGTCTCCTCCCGCTGCAGGATGGCCATCTCCTCGCGCATCGGCCACACCGCCCGCCGCATGGCGAGCAGGTCGTGGCGCAGCCGCTGCACGCCGATGAGAACGTCCGCCGAGGGATCCGCCAGCGCCTCGCTCTCCAGCAGCTCCATCCGCTCGGCGAGCTCCTCGATGACCGGGAAGTAGGCGTCCACCACCCCGTCCAGCAGCAGGTAGGCGAGGTAATCGGCGCCCGCGTCGCGCACGCGGCCGCGCCGCTTGCGAATGGCTTCCCGCACGCCGCTGAAGCAGTCGCCGCCGTGGCGCTCCTGGACGGTGACGATCCAGTCGGGGCCGAGGAAGAGGCTCACCTGCTCCTCCACGATCTCGCCGTGCCGCGTCTCCTTGCCCTCGCTCACGGGGACGTCCACCCGCACCGTGCGCATGACGATGAAGAGATGCTTGTCGTAGCGCTCGACCTTGGGGCGCTGCGGCACGTTGAGGACGTCCTCGAGCGCGAGCGGGTGAAGGCCGAAGCGCTCGCCGAGCCGGGTGAGCACGGCGGGATCGCCGAGGCCGTCGACGTTGATCCACGTGACGCCGGCCGGCGCCACCAGCGCGAGCGCCTCCTCCACCGTCACGCCGGTGCGCTCGGTCACCGCGTCACGGCTGAAGGCGATGACCGAGATGGTCGGCTTCTCGGCGGACTCAAGGCCGACGAGGGTGCCCGGTATGGCGCCGGGACGCACGCGGAGCACGCGGCGGCGCCGCGGGCCCAGCATCGCGCGCACGCGGCGCCGGCGTTTCGTCTCGTCAGCCATCGGTACGGTCATGCTCCGGGAGGCTCCGTTGGTTGTCAAGGGACGCTATGGTAAAGTCCGCGCAGATGACATCCCTCGAGCGCCGCGTGGCGGTGGACGCCGCGCGCGCGGCCGGCCGCCTCCTGCGTGACGAGCTCGCCGGCGCCCGCCGCATCTCTTACAAAGGCACTCCCACCAACCTCGTCACCGAGATGGACGCGCGCGCGGAGGCGATGATCGTCAACGCGCTGCGCGCGGCCTTTCCCGACGACGCCATCCTCGCCGAGGAGGGCGGTGCCCTCGCGGGCGGCTCCGGCCGCCGCTGGATCATCGATCCCCTCGACGGCACCACCAACTACGCGCACGGCGTCCCCGCCTTCGCCGTCTCCATCGCGCTCGAGCGCGCGGGGCGCGTGGACCTCGGCGTGCTCTACGAGCCGAACCTGGACGAGATGTTCGTGGCCGAGCGCGGGGGCGGCGCCACCGTGAACGACGTCCCCCTCGCGGTCTCGGCCACCACCAGGCTGGACGTGAGCCTGCTCACCACGGGCTTTCCGTACGACGTGCGCGTGCGCCCCGACAACAACCTCGCCGAGTACTCCGCATTCAGCCTGCGCTCGCGCGGCGTCCGCCGCTGGGGCTCGGCCGTCATCGACCTCGCCTACATCGCGGCGGGACGCTTCGACGGCTACTGGGAGCTGCAGCTCATGCCGTGGGACGTGGCCGCGGGCGCCCTCGTGGTCGAGGAGGCGGGCGGGCGCGTGACGAACATCCACGGCGGTCCGCTCGACGTCGATGCCCCCACCCTCCTCGCGAGCAACGGGCGCATCCACGACGAGATGCTGGCGGTACTGGCGGAGATCCGCCGTCGCGCCTCGTGATCCCCGAAGGGGGGCTGAGCGACACGTGATGCCGGGAGCGTCCGTCGCCCGGCGGCTCGCGCGCTTCGTCTGCGACCTGCGCCTGGAGACCATCCCCCCCGCCGTGACGGACCGCGCCGCGCTCCTCGCGCTCGACACTCTCGGCAGCGTCCTCGCCTCCTCCACTATGGACTTCGGGCGTGCGGTCCTCGCGACGGCCGTCCGCCTCGGCGGTCCTCCGGAGAGCACGCTGGTGGGCACGGCCGGAAAAGTGGGCGAGGCCAGCGCCGTCCTCGCCGGCGGCACCCTCGCGCACGGGCTCGACTTCGACGACACGCGCGAGGACGCCATCGTGCACACGGGGGCGGTGACGGTGCCCACCGCGCTCGCCGCCGGTGAGGCGGTGGGCGCGGACGGCCGCGCGGTGGTGGAGGCGATCGTGGCCGGGGTGGAAGTCATGTGTCGCGTCGGGCTCGCGGTGCCGGGGCGCTTCCACGCGCGTCACTTCCATCCCACCGCGGTGACGGGCACCTACGGCGCCGCCGCCGTCGCGGGCAAGCTGCACGGCCTCGGCGAGAGCGAGCTCGTCCACGCCTTCGGCATCTGCGGCAGCCAGTCCGCGGGCATCATCGAGTACCTCGCCGATGGCTCGTGGACCAAGCGCCTGCATCCCGGCTGGGCCGGCCACGCGGGCGTGGTGGCCGTGATGCTGGCGCAGTCCGGCTTCACGGGCCCCGAGTCCGTCTTCGAAGGCGAGCACGGGTTCTTCGCCGCTTTCGCGGGCGGCCACGACCGCGCGCGGATGGACGCGCTGCTGGCCACGTTGGGCGCCACGTGGGAGCTGCAGGCGCTCACCTTCAAGCCGTACCCCTGCGGCTCCATCGCGCACCCGTACATGGACTGCGCGCTGCGCCTGCGCGAGGAGCATCGCCTGAAGGCCAGCGCCATCGCGGAGGTCCGCTGCCGCACCGCCGCCGGGCCCGTGCCGCGCCTCTGGGAGCCGCTGGCCGCCAAGCACCGCCCGCCCAACGGCTACGCAGCGAAGTTCAGCCTTCCCTATCTCCTCGCCGTCATGCTGGTGAAAGGACGGGCCGGGCTCGCCGAGTTCTCCGACGAAGCGGTGCGCGACCCGGCGGTGCTCGACGTCGCGGCCCGCGTGCACTATGACCTCGACGCCACCATCGACTACCCGCGCCAGTTCGTGGGCGACGTTACCGTGCGACTTAAGGACGGAAGGACGCTCCACGCCCACCAGGACCACCCGCGGGGCGGTGCTGCTTCGCCCTTGACGGGCGACGAGCTGGAGGCGAAATTCCGCGGCAACGCCCGCCTCGCGCTGCCGGAGGCGGCCATCGACCCGTTCATCGACGCAGTGCGGCAGCTCGCGAAGGCGCCGGACCTCGGCGCCGTGGTGCGGGGGCTGCGGAGCGCCGCGAAGGGAGACACACCATGACACTGTGCCGAATGCTCGGAGCTCTCACGATCGCGTGGCTGGCCCTCGGCGCCGCCGACGCCGCCGCGCAGGACGCGCGGGTGGAGGCGGCGAAGAAAGAAGGCAAGGTCGTCTGGTACACCTCGCTCGCGGTGCCGAGCGCGGAGAAGGTCGCCAAGCTCTTCGAAGCGGCCTATCCCGGGATCAAGGTCGAGGTACACCGCACCGGCTCGCAGCGAATTCTGCAGCGCGTGATGCAGGAGCTGTCGGCCAACATCAAGAACGTGGACGTCATCCACACCTCGGATGCCGGCCACTTCGTGCTGCTGAAGGACAAGAAGCTGCTGATGAAGCACGCGCCCGCGGGCGTGGAGGCCTTTGCCCCCGGCTTCAAGGACCGCGACGGCTACTACTACGGGCTGCGCGCCACCGTGAACGTCATCGCCTACAACACCAAGATCGTCACGGCGGCGGAAGCGCCGAAGACGTGGAAGGATCTCCTCGCGCCGAAGTGGAAGGGCAAGATGGTGACGGCCCATCCCGGCTACAGCGGCGTCATCAGCACCCACGTGCTCGCGCTCGTGCACACCCTCGGCTGGGACTACTTCAAGCAGCTCGGCCAGCAGAGCGTGATGATCGTGCAGTCCGCGGTGGACCCCTCCGGTGTCGTCGCCTCCGGCGAACGTCCGGTGGCCGTCAACGGCGGCGACTACACGTTCTACCAGGTCAAGAAGCAGGGCAATCCGGTGGAGATCGTGTACCCGAAGGACGGCGTCCCCCTCGTGGTCTCGCCCACGGCCATCGCCGCCTTCGCGCCACATCCCAACGCCGCCAAGCTCTTCACCGACTTCACGTTCACGCGCGAGCTGCAGCAGGTGCTGGCCGACACCGAAGGCCTCTACACGGGCCATCCCGGCGTCACCTATCCGGCCGACAAGCCCAAGCTGACGGACCTCAAGCTGCTGCAGGTCGATCCCGAGGAGCTGGAGAAGCGCA
>CAYQQT010000404.1:0-4205 GCA_964419375.1 uncultured bacterium | reverse complement strand
GCGTCGCATCCACCATCACCGGTCGCGCGGTCGCGCTCCATGGACGCCATCGGAGATTCACCGCGACGAAGAGCACGACGGCGGGAATGCCCACCGTGCCCGCGAGGTGGCTGACGCCGGAGTCGTTGCCGACGTACGCGGCTGCATGGGCGAGCGCGCCGGCGAGTGCGGGCAGCGACGGCTCTTCGAGCACGAGGGGCGCCGCAAGTTGCCGCACGAGGGCGGCCACGGGTTCGGCATCAGCCGGGCCCTGGTGCACGGCGACCGTCAGCGCATGATCCGCAGCCACCGCGTCGACGGCGGACGCAAACCCGTGCACGGGCCATCGCTTCGCCGCGCTGCCTGCGCCCGGGTGCACGATCAACAGCCGGCTCTCACCGTCCCAGCCGGCGTTGTGGAGGAGGTCGCGGCCGGCTTGCCGCAGCGCGGCGGGGAGCACGATGGGGTCGACGGCGGCGTGCGCCCCGGGGGCGGCCGTGCGCAGCAGGTGCTCCCACACGACGCCGTCACCTACCGAGGGGGCCACCGTCACCGAAGGCGCTTGTTCGCGGAGACGGCGGGTGAAGGCGGGGTCCCGGGCGCCGAGCCAGCACACGACGCGACGGGCGTCGGGCAGTCGCGCGCGGGCGGCGTCGTCGACGAAGAGCGCGTCGAGGCCGAGGCGGTCGAAGGCGCACGCCTCGTCGACGACGCCGAGTGAATGCAGGAGGTCGGCGATGCGCGGCTGGGCGGCGAGCATCACGGTGCCGTGGCGCTCGCGCAGCGCGCGCAACGCAGGGACCGCGAGGAGGACATCGCCGAGCGCGCCCGGGTGAACGGCGAGCGCGCGGCTCACGGGCTATCCCCGTAGGAGCGCGAGCGCGGCGTCGTGGACGCGGCCGTTGGTGGCGAGGGCGGTGCCGGAGTAGATCGTGGGCGCGCCCGAGAGATCGGTGAAGCGTCCGCCCGCTTCCTCGACGAGCAGGCGGCAGGGCGCGAGGTCCCACGGCTTGAGGTCCGTCTCCATGTAGAGCTCGGCCTTCCCTTCCGCGACGAGGGTGTAGCCGAGGTAGTCGCCGAATCCGCGCTGGCGGTCGGTGGCGTCCACGAGGCGCACGAAGCCGTCCCAGTGACCGCCCTCACGCAGCAGGCGCAGACCGGCGTGGAGGAGAGCGGAGGAGCCGAGGTCGCCGGTGGACGACACGGCCAGGCGCACGCCGTTGAGATAGGCGCCGTGGCCGCGGCGAGCCGTGCACAGATCGCCGGTGACGGGGTTGTAGATGACGCCCACCGTGACGTCGCCGCGCTCCTCGAGCGCGATGAGCGTGGCCCACACGGGGATATGGCGGACGAAGTTCTTGGTGCCGTCGATGGGATCGATGATCCACCGCACGTCCTCGGGGCCGCGCGCGCCGAACTCCTCGCCGAGGAAGCCGTGCTCGGGGAAGGCGTGCGAGAGGATGCCCACGATCGCCTTCTCGGCCTCGCGGTCCGCCTGCGTCACCGGCGTGTGGTCGGGCTTCATCGTGACATTGAAGCCGGTGCGGTAGTACTTGAGCGCGATCTCCCCCGCCGCACGCGCGGCTTCCACCGCGATCTCGAGGGCGAGCTCGTCCGTCATGGGGCCGGCGGCTCCTCGCCGGGGAACGGCTCCCCGCGCTCGCCGAGCACCTTGGCGTAGACGTCCAGAGCCTCGACCACCACCGGCATACCGCCGTAAGTCACTTGTTGAAAAATCACCTCGGCTACTGCCTGGCGCGTGGCGCCCACGTTCAACGCGGCGTGGATGTGGGCGTGCAGCTCGTGCGGCCGGTGCAGCACGGTGAGCGAGGCCACCGCGCACAGCTCGCGCTGCTGCTGCGAGATCACCTCGCGGCTGTAGAGCGTGCCCGTGAAGAACATCGACAGCTCGCGGGCGAGCTCCTTGTCAAACTTCTTCCAGGTGGCGAAGCCGACGCCGCCCTTGAGCGAATGGAAGAGCTTCTGCGCGGTCTCGCGAGTCTTCTGCTTCTGCTCCGCCTCGTTCATGCGCCTCTCCCGTTGACGGCGATCGTCTCGAGTATCTTCGCGAGGTCGTCCGGCGCGGACATCATCGGATTGTGCGCGCATTGCATGTCGACGGGCGTGACGCCCAGGCGCGCCGCGTACTCCGCCGCCTTGGCCGGCACCACCGCG
Organism: uncultured bacterium; assembly: GCA_964419375.1. Classification (GTDB taxonomy): domain Bacteria; phylum Methylomirabilota; class Methylomirabilia; order Rokubacteriales; family CSP1-6; genus JBBDXO01. The sequence continues at coordinate 2,051 of CAYQQT010000404.1, read as the reverse complement.
CGGTCCTCCAGGCAGCGGATGTACGTGCGGGGCGTGCGCATGGCCCAGAAGCGCCGGGTGTCGATGCGCTCCAGCCACGGACGCAGCGGCTGCGGCGTCATGCGTGTGAGCGCGTCCACCACGCGTGGATCGCCAGGAGGCAGGTCGCTGAGCCAGCGGGCGGACTCCATGGCGGCGGGATACTGCACGGCGCCGCCGCCCCCGCGCGCGAGGCCGGTGAGCATCGGCCGTCCCGCGGGGCTGATCTGCGTCTCCATGAGGCTGGCCCCGCTCCGCACCACCACCGCCGCCAGGAAGACGAGGTGCGCCACACGGGATGCGATGAGCTCCGCCACCTTGGGCAGGACGGCGCCCGCCATGGAGTGGCCGACGACGATGGCGCGGCTCATCCCCGCCTGGATGGTGGCGTCCGCCACGGCGCGCGCGTAGGTGTCGATGGAGGCGCGCGCCCGCTCGTGCGCGCGCCGCCCGTGCCCGGGCAGATCGACCGCCACCGCGCGATGTCCCGACCGCTCCAGGCGCGCCCGCAGCGCATCCCACGCCCACGCGCCATGACTCATCCCGTGTACGAGCACGAACTCGCGGTTCATCGCCGGGCTCCTTGTCGAGGTCTCCGCTCGAGGCGGGGCGTCGAGGCCGTCGGCCGATGATCTCATGGTACGCTCCGATGAGAAGGCCCCCACATGCTCAACCCTTACATCTTTCGCGCGTACGACGTCCGCGGGCGCGTCGGCGACGACGTCAATCCCGACGTCTTCCGGCAGGTGGGCCGTGCCTACGCCACCCTCATCCGGCGCAACGGCGGCCGCACCATCGCGGTGGGCCAGGACAATCGTGAGTCCTCCGCGGGGCTGAAGGCCGGGTTCATCGAGGGCGTGCGGGCGGCGGGCGTGGACGTGGTGGACATCGGCGTGGTGACCACGCCCATCCTCTACTTCGCCACCGCGCACTGGAAGCTGCACGGCGGGGCGAACATCACGGGCAGCCACAACCCGATCGAGTACAACGGCGTGAAGATGGTGCATCCCGGCGCCGCCCCCCTCACCGAGGACGAGATCCAGTCGCTGCGCAAGATGGCGGAGGCGGGCGACTTCGAAACCGGCGCCGGCGCGCTGACGACCCGGAACCCGCGCGACGAGTACTTCGACACCATCGCGGGCCTCGTCCATCTCGCGCGGCCACTCAAGGTGGTGGTGGACGCGGGCAACAGCATCGCGGGCACCTTCGCGCCTCCGCTGCTGCGGCGCCTCGGGTGCGAGGTCATCGAGATGTACTGCGAATCGGACGGGCGCTTCCCCAATCACCTGCCCGACCCCGAGGACGCCGAGAACGTGCACGAGTTGCAGGCGAAGGTGGTCGAGCTGGGAGCAGACGCGGGCATCGCCTACGACGGCGACGCCGACCGCGTGGGCGTCATCGACGATCGCGGGGGAAGGCACGAAGCGGACTTAATTCTCGTGCTCCTCGCGCGCGATTTGCTCTCACGACACCCAGGCGCCGCTATCGTATTCGACGTGAAGTCCTCGCAGTCGCTCGTGGACGACATCAAGCAGCACGGCGGCGTGCCCATCATGTGGAAGACGGGGCACTCGCACCTCAAGCGCAAGATGCGGGAGGACAAGATCCTGCTCGGCGGCGAGGTGAGCGGGCACATGTTCTTCGCGGAAGGCTACTACGGCGTGGACGACGGCATCCTCGCCTCCTGCAAGATCCTCGAGATCGCCGCCCGCTCCCCCGGGCCCCTCTCCAAGCTCTTCGAGTCCGTACCGCACCTGCACGCGACGCCGGAATTGAAGGCACCCTGTCCGGACGGCGAGAAGTTCCGGGTCATCGACGAGCTCACGCGCGAGCTGAAGCAGCGCTACGAGACGATCGACATCGACGGGGCTCGCGTCATCTTCCCCAACGGCTGGGGTCTCGTGCGCGCTTCGAACACCAATCCGTACCTCACTCTGCGGTTCGAAGGACGCACGCTCGCGGATATCGAGGCGATGAAGAGCGTCATCTACGGTGCTCTTCGCCGGTATCCCTTCGTGACGCTCCCCACCTAG
>CAYQQT010000403.1:0-4213 GCA_964419375.1 uncultured bacterium | reverse complement strand
CGAGCTCGGCGCTCATCGCAGACCCAGCCCGCGCGCGATGATGCCGCGCAGGATCTCGCGGGTGCCGCCGCGCAGCGAGAACGACGGCGCCGTCTGCGTGATGTAGCCCAGCACCTGCTGCAGCTCGGAGCCGGTGTCGATGGTGGGCTCGGCGCCCAGGACGTCGTGGACGATGTCGGGGACCGACTGCTCGAACACGGTGCCAACGTCCTTCACCACCGCCGCCTCCAGATTCGGGTTCTCGCCCGCCTGCAGCATGCCGGCGACGGAGAGCGACATCTGCCGCAGCGTGGCCATGCTCGCCACGAGCCGTCCCACCGCCGCAGCAGCGCGGTCGTCGGGCGTGGGCGTGACCTCCCGCACCAGGGCGCGGACGAGCGAGGTGCTCGCCAGGTAGCGCTCGGGCCCGCTCCGCTCGAATGACAGCTCGGTGGTGACCTGGCGCCAGCCGTCACCTTCCTCGCCCACGCGCATGTCCTCGGGGATGAAGACGTCGGTGAAGTTCACCTCGTTGAAGTGGTGCTCGCCCGCGAGGTCGATGATGGGACGGATCGTGATGCCCGTGGAGCCGTTGAGATCCACGATGAACTGCGTGAGTCCCTCGTGCTTCTTGTCGGGCACGACCTTCGTGCGGAAGAGCCCGATGAGGTAGTCCGACTGATGGGCGTTGCTCGTCCACACCTTCGTGCCGTTCAGCACGTAGCCGCCGTCGGCGCGGACGGCGCGGCTACGGATGGACGCGAGGTCGGAGCCGGAGTCGGGCTCGCTCATGCCGATGGCGAAGGCGACCTCGCCGCGCGTGATGCCGGGCAGGATCTTCTGGCGCTGCGCCTCGGTGCCGAAGCGCAGGAGCAGCGGCCCGCTCTGCCGGTCGGCCACCCAGTGGGCGCTCACCGGCGCGCCCGCCGCCAGCATCTCCTCGAGGACGACGTAGCGCTCCAGGAAGGTCCGCTCGTGGCCGCCGTACTTCCTGGGCCACGTCATGCCGATCCACCCGCGCTGTCCGACCTTCTTCGAGAACTCGCGGTCGAAGCCGCCCCACGTCTTCTCGCGCCGCATCGGGACCGGCCCCTCCATCGTCTCGCGCAGGAACTCGCGCACCTCCTTGCGCAGGGCGTCGGCCTCGGCCGGCAGATCGCGGAGGGCGAAGCGGAAGGTGGTCGGCATGCGGTCCTTACCTGTAGGCGCGGAGAAACGCGCCGACGGCTTCGTTGTACGCGGGGGCGGCGATGGCGGGCGCGAGATGCCCGCCCGTCTCCACCACGACGAGCTTGGCACCGGGGATCCGGGACGCGATCTCCTCGGAGTACAGGCGCGGCGTGATCATGTCGTCGGCGGCGACGATCACCAGCGTGGGCACGCGGATGTCGCCCAGGCGCGCGCGGCAGTCGTGGCGCACGATGGCGTCGATCCGGCTCGCGATGACCTCCACCGGCGCCGAGGCCGGAAGGAGCGCCGCGTGCCGCTCGCTGATGAGCGCGTCGTTGGCGCTGATCCACGACGGTGGATACTGGAAGAGGGCGGCGCCGCGCAGGTACTCCGCGATGCCGGAGTCGAGCAGCGCCTGCTTGCGACTCTCGAACAGGCGCCGGAAGTACGGATCAGGCCCCGCCCACGTCGCGCTCAGCACGAGGCTGCGCACGCGTCGCGGATGATCGAGCGCGATCACCTGCCCGATGGCGCCTCCGGTGGAGTGGCCCGCGACGTGGGCGGAATCGATGGAGAGCGCGTCCATCAGGCGGAGCGCGTCGTCCGCCATCTGCTCCACCGAGTACTGGATGCGCGAGTGGGTGGAGCGGCCGGCGCCGCGGTGGTCGTGCACGATCACGTGGAAGTCGCGCGACAGCTCGCGCACCTGCTCGGCCCAGAAAGAACCCAGGCCGGAGAGGCCGGGCACGAGCATGAGGGCGGGCCCCTGCCCCGATTCCTCGTAGTAGATCTCGGCGTCGCCGATGGAGACCGCGGGCACGCGTCAGGCTTTCGTGTCGTTCATGCCGAGCGCGCGTTCGATGGCGACGACGTCCGCCGGCCGCGCGAAGGGCGGCGGCGCCGGCTCGCCCGGCGTGCGTGGGCGGCCGACGGTCTTGAAGAACTCCTCGAGCCCGTGCGGCGTGATGACCCACATCATCACGAGATCGTCCTCGCTGTCGTTGACGATCTCGTGCTTGACGTCGTAGCCGAGGAAGCAGGCGGTGCCGGGGACGAGCGGATGCTTGCCGCCGTCCACGAGCACGTGGCCGCGGCCGCGGAAGCAGATCTGCATCTCGATCTGGTCGCCGTGTGAGTGCTCGCGCACCCGTCCCCCGGGCGGGATCGTCTGGTAGCCCATCGCCACCGCGGGGAAGTTGGTCTTGTCCGGCGTCAGCTTGGGATCGGCGTGGCCGTTGGCGGGCACGGGCTGCCAGTACGACGGCCCCTCGTCCGGCTGCACCACGACGGCATGCCCCTTGATCGCGCTCATGGCTATCCTCCGCGCCGCCAGTGTACCGCGCGCCGATTCCAGGCTACAGGCGAACCCGTATGGCCTGGACGAAGGCGCCGAGGTCGTCCAGCCGCGTCTCGACGATGCTGAATCCCAACGAGCGGATCATCACGGGCACGGCCCGCATCAACGGCGTCGACGGCTTCATCTACCAGGTCGAGGTGACCGACAACGGCGAGCCGGGTCGGGGCGTGGACGAATTTTCCATCTCGCTCAGCAACGGGTGCGCCGCGGGCACGGAGTACGGTGAGGGTCCCATCGCCGGCGGCAACATCCAGCTCCACAAGCGTAATCCGTCCAACACGCCGCCCGGGCTCGAGGCGCTCGCTTTCCTGCGCCGACAGCGGGTCGTCTGCCGCCCAGAACTACCGAGAACGGCCTTTATGTTGCCTATCTCCCCCTGGCAAGCGTCGTCCCTGTGCGCCTGATCGGCCGTCAGTCGGCGTCACGTTCGGCCGCCGCCGTGGACGCGGGGCCGTGGCGCCGCACGGCGACATCCAGGGCTCGCAGCATGGCGAGAATGGGGGCGTCCTCTCGCCAGCGGGCGAAGAGGTGATCGGCCCCGAGCGCGACGAGGTTGACTCCGCCCGGCCACACCGTGTCCGCGAGGAGCACCACGCCGTCGTTGGGGCCGTGGGAGAGAAGCACCTGATAACCAGGGTAGACCTGGTAGCCCACGCTGCCGGAGACGGGTACCGCAACGACGTTGACGACGGTGATCGTCTCCGGCAGCCGCGCACCCTCGAGGCGTCGGCGGCTCGGCTCCGTCGCCAGCGAGGTCAGCGCCGCCCAGCTCCAGCCGTTCAGCCAGAATATGCCCCGGGCCAGCCACGAGGCGGGCGGGCGCAGGGCAGCGTCGGCGAGCGGAGTTCCACGCAGCGCGCCCGCCATGTTGACCCAGGCGACGACGTTGGCGGTCTCCTCTGGCTCCAGCAGCCGGGACAGGGCCAGCGCCGCCTCGGCGCCCGACTTGCTCACGCTGACGAGGATCACGGGACCGTCCGCGGCGCGCACCGCGTCGGCGATGGCCACGGCGTTGTCCTCGACCGAATCGCTCTCGCCGGATTCGATCAACCGATGGGCGACCCCGAGTCGGTCGAGGAGCCGGCGCTGAGGCGCGAAGTCGGACCCCGTCTCCGGGTGGCTCCGGTAGAGCCACGACGGTGCGAAGAGCAGCGTGTACGGGAAGGCGCCGGGTCGTCGCAGTGCGTCCGTGGAACGGTCCGCCCCATCGCGGAGGAAGCGCTCGAAGGCCGCTTGCACCGCGTGGCTCCGGGCGTCGGCGCCGATCGCCTGGGCGAAGGCGAGCGCGGCGAAGTCCGTCGACACCTCCAGCCCGAGCTCTCGCAGCCGCGCCTGATCGAGAAGGCGACCCGGGTACCCTCCCTCGCCGACACCGATATGGTGCGAGCTCGGCGCCAAGGCGGCGAGCCGCGGATCGCGGGAGCGGCGCGCCAGGAGGTCGGCGAGCAGGCGCCGGGCCGCGTCGGAATCCACCAGCGCCGCGAGCTCAGAGTCCGGCCGGTCACCGTGGACCAGCTCGAGCGGGCGGGCGCAACCAAGCGCCAGCAGTGCCGCCGCGAGCACGACCGCACCTCTCAGCGCAGCGCGCGAGTTACGACACACGGGACCTCTCGGTTCAGGGGGAACGTCGCGCATGACCATTCCAAGGATCACGACCAAGCCTATAGCAAGAGTAGACTGGACCGCCCAGAACTACCGAGAACGGCC
>CAYQQT010000402.1:0-4233 GCA_964419375.1 uncultured bacterium | reverse complement strand
ATGACGGAGCCGCCCGTCTGGCTGCCGAGCGCGAGCGGCACCATGCCGGCGGCGACGGCAGCCGCGGAGCCGCTCGACGAGCCGCCCGGCGTGTGGCCGGGATGGTGCGGATTACGCGTCTTGCCGGGCGCGCGGGTGGCGAACTCCGTCGTGACCGTCTTGCCCATGATCACCGCCCCCGCCGCGCGCAGCATCGCGATCACGACGGCGTCGTGGGACGGCGTGCGGCCGGCGTGCAGCACGGAGCCGTTTTCGGTGGGCATGTCGGCGGTGTCGATGATGTCCTTGATGCCGACGGGCACGCCGTGCAGCGGGCCCGTGGGCTGGCCGGACAGGCGCCACTCGTCGGCGGCGCGTGCCTGCGAGAGCGCGTAGTCGGGATCGAGGAACGTCCATGCCTCCACCTGCCCGTCCGTCTCACGCACACGCGCAAGGCAGCCGTCCACCAATTGCGTGGAGGTGATGACGCCGTCGCGGATCAGTCGCGCCGCCTTCGATGCGGAGAGCGCGTGAAGGTTCGGCGCCTCAGTTGCCGTACAGGAACTCCGGCAGCCAGAGCGTCATGCCGGGCCAGATGTGCATGAACACGAGGCAGATAAGAACGATGAGCATGTACGGCATCATACCGGCGAAGATCTGGTTGAGCGTGACGTGCTTGGGCGCCACGCCTTTGAGGTAGAACGCCGACATCGCGACGGGGGGCGACAGGAATGCCGCCTGGAGGTTGACCGCCACCATCGTCCCGAACAGCAGAGGGTCGACGTTGAAGTGGGTCAGGAGCGGGATGAAGATGGGACAGAAGATCACGATGATCTCCGTCCACTCCAGCGGCCAGCCGAGCAGGAAGATGATCAGCTGCGCGATGATCATGAACCCGAGCGGCGACAGGTTCATGCTCAGCACCCACCGCTCGATCAGTCCCTGGCCTCCGTGCAGCGCGAACACGGCGGAGAAGAGCGCCGAGCCCACGAAGAGCCAGCACACCATCGCTGTCGTCTTGGCGGTGAGGAAGACGGACTGCTTGAGGTTCTCCAGCAGCGCGGGGGTGGTGCGCAGGCCCACGATCCAGGGCACGAGGGTGCCCACGAACACCGCGCCGAGGCATCCCGACACGATCAGCGTCACCCAGCCGCCGCGCAGCGAGCCCAGCGAGAGACCGATCACCAGGCCTACGAGGCTCCACCACCACACCTGCCGCGGGGACTTCGCCATCACCGCCAGGTACAGCGCGCCGAGCGCGCCCACGGCCGCCGACTCCGTGGCGGTCGTGATGCCGAACAGGATCACGGCGAGCACCACGAAGGTCAGCACGCCGAGCGGCACCACGGATGCCGTCAGCTCCTTGAGGATCTCGAGCTGCTCACCGTCCATGCGGGAGTAGTAGAAGCCGAGCAGGAGCGCAAAGAAACCGGCGATCCCCCAGAACCAGATGTAGAAGTGCGACGGGATCCTGCCCGTCGCCGAATCCGCCGCCGCCGGCGCTGAGCCCATTTCCTGGGGCGGAGCGTCCGGGGCCGGGGCTGCCGGTGAGGGCTCCGCCGTTGACTCCGCCGCGCCCAGCTCCTGCGGCGCCTCCGCCTCCGCTGGAGGCTGCGCGGCGGAAGGGGGTGCCGGGGTGGCCGCGGACGGCGTCGGCGTGGTGGCGGTGGACGCGACCGGCGCAGACACGGCGGGCGCCGCCACTGCCGCGGGGGCGTTGTAGATCGTCACGTACCACCACGTGGCGCCCAAGACGGCGATGGTCAGCATCAGCGGCACCAGCAGCGCGAGCACGTTCTGCACGGCGATGCCGTAGCCGACCGGCCGTCCATCGAGCGTGTGCGCGCCGCGCACGAGGCCGGGCCGCACGAGCGCGGCGAGCAGGCCGCCCGCGACCCGTCGCGCGGGGCCTCGCTCCAGGCGCTGCAGCCATTCCGGGACCGCGAGGCGATAGCGCTCCGGGGGCAGCTTCGGCGCGATCTTCGGATTGATGATGGCCCAGCCGAGGATGTAGAGCAGGTAGAGACCCGTGAGGAAGAAGCCCGGCAGCATCGCGGCCGCGTAGAGCTTCACGATCGACTGCCCCGCCACCGCCGCGTACACGATGAGCATGACCGAGGGCGGGATCAGGATGCCGAGCGTGCCGCCGGCGGTGATCGCGCCCGCGGCAAGCCGCACGTCGTACCCCGCGTTGAGCATGGGCCGCAGCGCAATGACGCCCATGAGGACGACGACGGCGCCCACGATGCCGGAGGCGATCCCCCAGAACGCGCACACGAGCAGCGTGGTCACCGCCAGCGAGGCGGGCACGCGCCGGAAGGCGAGCTGCACGCTGTGGAACATGCGGTCCACGAGCGCGGCCCGCTCCATGATGTACCCCATGAAGACGAAGAGGGGCACCGAGAGCAGGGTGTCGTTGGTCATCACCCCATAGGCCCGCTGCACCATGAGGTCGAAGACCCGGTTGTCGTACCAGTGCTGGCCCGGCGCCCAGAAGGCGAGGGCCCCGAACACCATGCCGAGCCCCATCAGCGTGAAGGCGGTGGGGAAGCCCATCATGATGGCCGCCACGATGAGCCCCAGCATCAGCAACCCGAGAGACGGATCGCTCACGGGTTCTTGTGCTCGACCACGCTGCGGTGGCGCGCGGCGTCGTCGATGGCGTGCGCGCCCTCGACGGCGGCCCGGCGGGACTCCTCGTCCACGAACTCGCTGCCCGCGAGCTGCGTGCTGATGACGTCAATCTCCTCGACGTCCTCGAGGCGCGCGGGCCATACCCCCGTCCGCAGGCACTCCACGCAGCGCACGATCTCGGCGAGCCCCTGGAACATGACGAGAGCGCCCGCGACGGGGATGACGGACTTGAAGTGGTAGATGGGCGGCCCCTCCGCGGTCACGGTGGAGTGCTCGCCGATGCGCCAGGAATCGGCGGCGTAGCCGTAGCCCGCATAGATGAGGGCGAGGATGCCGGGGACGAAGAAGAGCAGGTACAGCGTGAGATCGAGGGCGGCCTGGGCGCGCGGGCGGAGATAGATGTAGACGAAGTCGGCGCGGACGTGGCCGCCCTGGGCCAGCGTGTAGGCGCCGCACATCATGAAGAGCGTGCCGTACAGCATGTTGTTGAAGTCGAAGATCCAGGCGGTGGGGGCGTTAAGGATGTAGCGTTTGAAGACCTCGACGGATACCACGATGGTGAGGACGAGGATCAGCCATGCGAAGGCCTTGCCCGACCAGTAGCTGAACCGATCGACGGCCCGGATCAGCCGCAGCGCGGTCATCTCACGTGGGGGGCCCCGACATGGCCCCCCACACCCCCCAACGCTCGGAGCGCCGCGGGGAACCCGCGGCGCTCCTCGATCACGGTCACGGAGCGACTAGCTCTTCTTGGCGGGCTGCTTGCGGAAGTAGTGGTTGTACGCCATGCGGCGGCTGACGTTGGTGTCGAGATCCCACTTCACCGCCCGTGCTGCGAAGGCCTTCTGTGACTCGGCGATCTCCTTGAACATCGGGTTATCCGAGGCCTTCTTGTCCGCGACGGTGTCGTAGACCTCGAGCGTCTTCTGGAGGACGGAGTCCGGGGTCTTGTAGAACCGGACCTTGTCCTTGGTCTGCAGCTCCTGGTAGTCCTTGGAGTAGCGGTCCACGGCCTTCCACGACATGTCGGCCGAGGCCGCCTCCACCGCGTTCTCGATGATGATCTTCATCTTGTCGGGCAGCGCGTCGTACTTGGTCTTGTTGAACGTGATCTCGAACTGCTCGGCGTTCTGGTGGTAGCTCTGCAGCATGCACACCTTGGACACGTCGGCGAAGCCGAGGATGCGGTCGGAGGTGGCGTTGTTGAACTCGGCGGCGTCGAGGAGCCCGCGGTCCATGGCGGGCACGATCTCACCGCCGGGCAGCGCGTTCACCGCCGCTCCCAGGCCGGTGAACAGGTCGATCGAGATGCCCACGGTGCGGAACTTGAGCCCTTTCATGTCGTCGGCCTTGGTGACCGGCTTCTTGAACCAACCGAGCGGCTGGGTCGGCATCGGGCCGTAGGGAAAGGAGACGACGTTGGCGTTGACGGATGCGTAGAGCTTGCTGAGGAGCTGCTTGCCCCCGCCGTACTTGTGCCAGGACAGCAGCATGTTGGCGTCCATACCGTAGGCCGGGCCCGAGCCCCACAGCGCGAGCGCCGTCTGCTTGCCGTAGTGGTACACGAGCACGCCATGGCCGCCGTCGAGCGTGCCCTTGGACACGGCGTCGAGCAGGCCG
>CAYQQT010000401.1:0-4239 GCA_964419375.1 uncultured bacterium | reverse complement strand
CGTCGCTCATGAATAATCCAGGCACGGGGACTACTTGGTTTTGTCCGCGCCTTGCTTGGGCATGGCGGAGTCGCCTTTGTCGTTGCTGCGGGAGTACGAAGCGCCTTCGCCGGCATTTGACCCGGTCTTCGTCGACTGGGCGGGATCCACCGCGGAGGGCTTCTTGTCGCCGGCGGTCTTCGGCGACCCGCTGGGACCGGAGCTCGGATCGTCCTTGGCCGGTTTGGCCGCCTCACCGCTGGGCTTGGCCGCCTGGTCGCCCGGCTTGGCCCCGGCGCCGAGCTTCGCGAGTGTCGTGGCGTCGAGCCGGCCCGTGACGTCGAGGCCCTGCTCCTTCTGGTAGGCGCGGAGTGCCGCCGTGGTCTGGGGGCCCATCACGCCGTCGACCGTGCCCGGATCATGGCCCTTCTGCTTGAGCGTCTTCTGAACGTTCTCGATCGCGGCACGATCCTGGGCGAGAACCGGCGTCGCGGTCAGCGTGAGTGCGACGGCGAGGGCCGTCAGCAGGGTCCATGTCTTCATGCGGGACCGTCCTTAGGTGGCAGATTTGACCTGTGCCACGTTAGTAGCAAGGGCGATGCCGTCGAAGGCCGGCCGGCGTATCCTACCCGTTATGCCGGACTACATCCTCGTCGAGAAGTCCCAGGGCGTCGGAATCGTGACCCTGAACCGCCCCGCCCAGCTCAACGCCATGAACCACCAGCTCAGCGCCGAGCTCCACGAGGCGGTCACCCGCCTCAGCGCCGAGGACGACGTCGGCTGCATCGTGATCACGGGGGCGGGGAACCGCGCGTTCTCCGCGGGCGGCGACATCCACGAGCAGCGCGAGGGCGATCGCAAGTACAGCGAGGCGGAGCTGGACGCGCGCGGCGCCACGCGCACCCGCGGCAGCTATGAGATCGGCGCCTGTCCCACGCCCACCATCGGCATGATGAACGGCCTCGCGTATGGCGGCGCCGCCGTGCTCGCCTCGTCGCTGGACATGCGCATCGGCTGCGAGCACTGCAGCTTCCGCTTCCTCGCCGCCGCCTATGGGCGCATCAACAGCACGTGGACGCTGCCGAACCAGGTGGGATGGCCCGTCGCCAAGGAGCTGCTGTTCTCCGGCCGCCTCGTGGAGGCCGAGGAGGCGCACCGCATCGGCCTGCTCAACCACCTGGTGCCGTGCGATCAGCTGCGGGAGAAGACCATGTGGCTGGCGACGATGATCGCCGCGAACCGCCGCCAGTCGGTGATGGGCATCAAGGCGCTGCTGCTCGAGAACATGGGCCGCAGCCTCGAGGAGCAGTGGGCGAGCGAGCGCAGCTACACGATGAAGGTGGTCAGGGGCGCCAAGGCCGAGTCGGCCTTCCCGGAGTTCATCGCCCGCAAAGGCCGGCCGCTTCCGTCATAAGGCTTTCGGCGCCACCGAGACACCGCGGGCGCCCGTCCTGTCGATGGCGCGCGCGACCAGTCCGGAGCTCTTGGCGTCCTCGACGAAGCCGCGCAGGTATTGAAGCCCGGCGTCGCGGCCCTTGGGAACGCCGATCGACTGCTGCACCGCCATGAACCGGCCGTCGAGCATGAACGAGCCGGGCAGCTTGTCGGCGAAGCCGATCAGCGCCTGCTTCAGGCCGGAGAGCGCGTCCGCTTTGCCCGTCACGAGCAGGTCGAAGGCCGCGTCCGTGCTCGGCGCCCGCACGAGCTGGGCGCGCTTGAGATTGCGGCTCAGGAAGAGCTCGTAGTTGGCCCGGGCGGGCGCAGCCACGCGCACGCCCTCGCGGTCGACGTCGGTCACGGCCCGTAGCGAGGACCCCGCCGGCACCAGGTAGGTCGCTTCGATCTCCAGGTATGCCGCGGTGAAGCTGATCACGGTTTCGCGTGCCGGATCGCTGCCGAGGAACGCGATGTCCCATGCCCCGGTCTTCGCCGCATCCACCAGGGCGGCGACGCTGTCGTGGGCGACGATCTCGACGGGCACGCCAAGCCGCTGCCCCAGCTCGCGCGTGAGGTCGACCGCCACGCCGCGGGACTCACCGGTGGCGGGGTCCTTGGTGGCGAGGATGAAGTTGCCGTAGTTGATCCCCGCGCGCACCTTGCCCGTGGGGGCGAGGTCGGCGCGGACAGCCGGGGTCACCTGCGAGCCGGTGTCAGACATCGTCGCGCAGGATGCTAGCAGAATCGCGGCAACAAGTGCGATGGCCTTCATGCGCCGGCAGACTACCACATGCTCGCGCGCCACCGGATGGCGATGAGGAGGGTGAAGACGAGGCCCAGCGCGCAGTACAGGGTGGCGGTCAGCGGAAAGCCGAGGTGCTCGATGAGGACGCCGGAGGCCACCAGTCCCACGGGCATGCCGTAGACGGCGAGCATCCGCACGCCGATGACGCGCGCCCGGAAGCGGTCGCCGGTGGCCGAGAGCAGCGTGCCCATCAGCGAGATCATCGCCACGCTCTGCACGAAGCCGGCGAGCAGGAGCACGACGAGGCCCGGGCCCAGGCTCCGCACGTGCGCGAAGCCGAGCAGCAGCCCGTACCAGATCACGGTGTACACGATCATGGCGCGCGCGGGGCGGCGCGGCCCCCCCGTCACCGTCATGGCGATCGAGCCCAGGAGGGCGCCGATCGAGAAGCTGGCGACGAGCCACCCGAGCCCGGTGGCGTCGACGAGGTAGATGCGCTGCGCGACATAGGGCAGGAGGCCGCTCGACGACAGCGGATAGGCGGTGAGGTTGATGAGGAACGCCAGCAGCGCGACGGCGAGCAGCGTGGGCGTGGTCGCCACGTGGACGAGACCATCCATGAGATCGCGGTAGCGCGAGGACCGCGACGTGCCGACGGCAGCGACGCCGGCGGTGGTGTGGCGCCGCGGCAGCGCACCGGGGTCGGGCACCGGACGGGCGCGCGCGACTCCGAAGCTGAGCGCGAGGCTGGCGACGTAGAAGCACGTGACGAAGACGTACGCGAGCCCGATGCCGAGGAAGGTGGAGAGCCCGGCGCCCGCGAGCGCTCCCGCCACGCGCGCGGAGTCCATGCTGGCGCGCGACAGGCCGAGGGCGCCCATGAGGTCCTCGGGCGGGATCGTCTCGCCGATGAGCGAGTTGCGCAGTAGCTGGTCGTTGGGACGCACGATGCCGCCGAGCGTGGAGACGATGATGACCCACGCCGGCGTGAGCTGCCCGGCGAGGGCGAGGACGGTGAGCAGGGCGGCGAGGACGGCGTAGATCGCGCGCATGGCGCACAGCACGGTGCGGCTGCCGAGGCGGTCGGCCAGCACGCCGAAGATCGGCGCCGCCAGCGTGCCGAGGAACTGCAGCGCGCCGAAGGCGGTGAGGAGCAGGACGGAGCCCGTGTGGACCATCACGTACCAGCCCAGGATCAGCGTCTCCATCTCGAACGCCCACGACGTGAGGAGGTCGGCCGGCCACTGGAAGCGGAAGCTGCGCACGCGGAAGGCGGCGAGCGAGACGCGGCGGGTTGTCATCGGCGGCATGATGATACGCTCCCCCGCGCAGGGCTGATCCCGCACGCACGGAGGAGGATCGATGATCGCTGCACGCATGCTCACGCAGGAACAGGACGGGATGTCCGGATATATGGCGCAGCCCGAGGGCGCGGGCCCGCGGCCCGGGGTGCTGATGGTGCACCACGCCCACGGCGTCACCGCCGACTACAAGATCGACGCGTACCGCCTCGCCCAGCTCGGCTTCAACGTCCTCGCGCCGAGTCTCTTCAACATGTTCGGAGTGGCGGGCACGAGCCACATCGGTCAGGGCGCCGACCTGCAGGCCAAGCGGTCGGACAGTGAGTTTCTCGAGAAGATCGACGAAGCGTGGCGCTACCTGATAGGACCGATGAAGTCGGATCCCGCGCGCACCGCCGCCCTCGGGCACTGCATGGGCGGCCGGCTCCTCATCCCCTTCGCGGCCGACCACCCGCAGCTCAAGGCGATCGTCCTCTACTATCCATCCATCCGCGACGAGCCCGAGACGCCGCACCGGCCGCGGCATGCGTTCAAGCTGGCGAAGACGCTCACGTGCGCGTCGCTCGTGTTCTGCGGCGGCAAGGACTACATCGCGACCCCCGCCATCCAGGGCCCGCTCTGGCAGAGCTTCATCGCCAACGGCCGGCTGGTGGAGTGGCACTTCTGGTCCGACGCCAACCACGGTTTCCGCCACCCCGACAACGACGGCTTCCAACCCTACTACGCCGACCTCGCCTGGCCGCTGGCGACGTCCTTTCTCCAGCGCGCGGTGTGACC
>CAYQQT010000400.1:0-4242 GCA_964419375.1 uncultured bacterium | reverse complement strand
GAACCCGGGACGCGCCTCGGTTCCCCAAGCGCTCGGCAGCACCCCGGCAAAGCCGGGGTGCTCCTCGTTGCTGGAGGTCGCGTGCGGAACGGGCTACTGGACGGAGCGCCTGGCGCGGACGGCCGCGCGCGTGCATGGGAGCCTTCCTGGACGCCTTCCACTCGGCGCTCGCGCCCGGCTCGGCGGTCATGCTGTTCGACGAGCGCGAGACCGAGAGCCGCGCGGGCGCCACCGCCCGCGTCGATGCGGCGGGCAACCGCTACGAGAAGCGCCGCCTCGCCGACGGCTCGCGCTTCGAGATCCTCAAGAACTGGTACGACGCCGCCACCCTCGAACCCCTCTTCCGCGAGCGCGGCCATGCCTTCTGGTCCCGCGAGCTCGAGCACTTCTGGGTATGCGGCTATATTTGTCGGGATGGGGGGCCTCGAAGGGCCCCCAAGCCCCCACGCGCTCGGCAGCACCCCGGCTAAGCCGTGGTGCTCCTCGTGATGGGTAGGTCGCGGCCACGACCGGCAGCTCACCCCAGCCACGGAGAACCGCCATGCTCCACGCGATGTTCCAGACGGACGGCAGCATCGTACCCCTCGTGCTGCGCCTCACACTCGCGATCGTCATGTTTCCACACGGCGCGCAGAAAGCCCTGGGATGGTTCGGCGGCCACGGGCTGCAGGGCACGCTCGGCTTCTTTCGCTCCCTCGGCATCCCGCTACCGCTCGGGCTCCTCGTCGTGGCCGCCGAGTTCCTCGGCTCCATCGGTCTCGCGTTCGGCCTGCTCACCCGCCTCGCCGCCTTCGGCATCGCCTGCGTGATGGTGGGCGCCATCGTGACCACCCACCTCAAGCACGGGTTCTTCATGAACTGGTACGGCACCCAGAAGGGTGAGGGCTACGAATACCACCTGCTCGCCCTCGGCATCGCCATCGCCCTCATCATCGGCGGCGCCGGCGTGTGGTCACTGGACGCCGTCTTGGCGCGTTAATCGGGATTCTTCACGAGCGGCGCGCGCGCGCTCCGCTCGTGAAGAATCCGGGTTAGCGGTGGGTTAGCGGTTGAGCTCTAGGATGTAGCCCTTGATGCGCGCGGCGTCCGATGCGTCGGGTTTGAGCGCGAGGTATTTTTCGAAGGCGGCCTTGGCGTTCGCGGTGTCTTTCTGCTGGTAGTACAGCAGGCCGAGCTGCCGGTGCGGCTCGGCCATGGCGGGATCGAGCTCCACCGCGCGCTCGTAGCTGGCGAGGGCCTTCTGCGCCTTGCCCCTCTTGTCGTCCATCGCCCGCGCCCGTTGCGCTTGCAGGCGGTGGAGGTCGCCGTAGTACAGGTGGGCGACGGGGTCCTGTGGCGTCACGGCGAGGACGCGGTCGAGCTGTTGCTGCGCGAGCGGAAAGCGGCCGGCGCGGACGTCCTCGTACGCGTTGTCGCGCACGACGGAGCGCATGCGGAGCGTGAACTCCTCAGTGTCTTTCACCCGTGAGGGATCGGCGGCCGCGCTCGCGTAGGTAGTCCTGATGAGCGCTCGCGTCGTGTCGATGCGCTCGCTGAGCTTGGGATGGCTGCCGAAGAAGAAGGTCTCGAGGGCGCCGCGGTCTTTGGACTCCTCCCGTAGCGCCTCGAAGACGCGCGGCGCCTCCCTGGGGTCGTAGCCGGCGCGCACGAGGGCGTCCATGCCGCCGCGGTCGGCGGCGCACTCGAGGGCGCGGCCGTAGCCGCTGATGGACGCCACGGCGGCGAGCTGCAGGCCGAGCCCGAGGACCGCGCCCGCGGTCTGGCTCAGCACGGCGGAGCCGACAGAGTCCCCCGAGCCCGCGCGCGAGCCGGCGGCGGCGGCGGCAGAGGCGGCCACGCCGAACCCCGTGTACACAGCCTGCTCGTTGCGCGCATCGCGGTTAAACTTCAGCGCGTGGCGGTGGCTCACGTGCGTCATCTCGTGGCCCAGGATGGTCGCCAGTTGCGCTTCGTTGTCGAGCCGGCTCAGCAGTCCCGTGTGCACGAAGATGTGCCCGTTGGGCATCGCGAAGGCGTTGAGGGTGGGATCGCGCAAGACGCGGACCTTGAAGCCGGGGCCGCCCGCGGCCCGCACCGACTCCGGCACGAGCCGGTCACCGACGCGGGCGAGGTAGTCCTCCAGCAGCGGATCGTCGTAGGGCCTGGCCCGCTTGAGGAGGATCTCCTCCTCCTTCTCGGCTCGAGCCCACAGCGCACGCTCGTCGGCTTCGGGGCGGAAGGGCTGCCCCCCGGCGCCGATGGGCGTAACGTCCCGCGTGGCGCACGCGGCTGTGAGGACCGACACGACGAGCAGCCACGCGATCGAGACATGCAGGCGCCGCCGCCTCACCGCGCTCTGCACCTAGTTGAGAGAGCCCAGCTCCTGCCTGACGCGTCGCAGCTCCTGGCGGAACTTGTCGGCATCCTGCACCGACGGGTAGCGCGTGAGGTAGCGCTCCCACTCCACGGCGCCGTCGTGGAGCTTGCCGAGCTTGACGAGCACGGTGCCCCGATCACGCAGATGCGTGGGCGATTCCGCATCGACGACGAGAAGCCGGTCGACCACGGTGAGCGCGCGCGCCCATTCCGCCTGCCGGGCATAGATCGTCTTGAGGTTGCGCAGCATGCGGATGACGATCTGGCGCTTGCTGCACGGCGCCCAGTGCGCCTGTTCCAGCTTGACGGGCCGCCCCACCGCGCGCGAGGCGATCTCGGCCGCCGTCTCGGGCGTGACAACGGCGCCGCCGTTGAAGGGATCGATGTACAGCCGTCCCCACGCCACCTGGGCCCCCACGATGAAGTGCCCGGGGAGCCCCACGCCTTCGATGCCGAGGCCGAGGCGCCGGCCGATCTCGATCATCAGCACAGAGAGGGTGATGGGGATGCCCAGCTTGCGGTCGAGCACGTCGTTGAGGCAGCTGTTGCGCGGATCGTAGTACTCGTCGGCGTTGCCCCGAAAGCCCTCCCGCTCGAAGAGGAAGGCGCGCAGCCGGGCGAGGCGGTCCCCCTGCTCGCGTGCGCCCGCGGCCGCCGCGCGCGCGGCGAGGTCGTCGAGACGCGCCAGCTCCTCGTCGGGGTCGAGATCGGGGTACTGGATGCGGGCGACGGCGAGGGCGGCACGGCCGAGATCGACCTCCGTGTCCGGGGTGGTCACGAGATCCTGGAACACGCGCGACTGGGCGTCCATCACCCCATCAGCAGCCCGGCGCGTGATGGACGCCGGCGGTGGCGAGCGCCTTCTTCTGCAGCTCGTCGGCGAGCTCGAGCGTGCGCTGCGCGGCCCGCGCCGCCGCCGCCTGCGTCTGCGGCGTGGTGGCCAGCCGCAGCAGGAGCGAGCGGCCCAGTTCGTGGTGGTAGCGCTCGTCCGGCTCGATGACGTCGCGGTAGAGCGCGGCGGTGTCGCGGTCGCCCGCACGCTCGCAGAACTCGATGAACTGCCGGTTCTTGACGACGGCGATGGCTTCCCGCGTGAACTGCCCGGCCGCCACGCGCTCCACCGTGGTCGTGAGCCCGTCGAGATACTTGAAGAGGGGCCCGAAGCCGGTGGCGAGAGGGTCGATGGTGGTGGGATCGAAGCCCAGCTGGCGGAGGCGCTCCGCGATCATCCGATAATGCTTGGCCTCGTCCCCCGCCTGCCGGGCGAAGGCCATCTTCACGAAGACGTCGTCGGTGGCCACGAGCCAGCGCGCCGCAATCTCCGTCGCCTCCACCTCGTTCTTGAGCGCCACCTTCAACAGATTTGGGACGTTGAGCGCGCCCTCCACCTCGGGCTTCAGCGTGGCGTCGGGGGCGAGATTGGCGAGGAGCGCCTGGTTGTCGGCGTCCAGCTTGCGGACGAACTCTTCGGCGGTCATTTGGACGCCACGCCTTCCTGCAGCAGCCGCGGCAGCTCCTGCGTAAGCGTCTCCTTCGTCACCACGCGCTCGCAGCGCGCGTGCCACGGCTGGGTCTCGCGCGCGAGGGCGTGCGTGGTGAAGGCCAGCACGGAAACGCCCGCCGCCTCCGCGGCGCCGAGCATGCGGTCGTAGTCGAAGCCGCCCGTGAGGTCGAGCAGGACGAAGCGCGCGTGCGGGAGGGCGGCCTCGAGATCCTCCACCGTGCGCGTGAAGGTCAGGGGTACGTGCGCGAGGCGGGCGGTCTCCCGGATGCGCGCGACGAAGAACAGGTCCTTCACCACCGCGAGAACCCGGCTGTCCGGTCCCTCACCGGTCCCCGCCACGTCAGGCATGGCTAATCGGCCTGCTCCGTGATGCCGAGCCAGTG
>CAYQQT010000399.1:0-4247 GCA_964419375.1 uncultured bacterium | reverse complement strand
GCCGGACGATCGCAAGCACGCCGCCGACGTGGTGGCGGGCGCGCTGCGCGCGGCGGCGCTGGACGCGCTGGGCCGGACGGCGGGAGGGGCGTGAGATGTTCGACGCGCTCCGGCGCGACATCCGTACCGTGCGCGAGCGTGATCCCGCCGCGCGCTCGCCGCTGGAGGTGCTGCTCTGCTACCCGGGCGTGCACGCGCTCGCCTTTCACCGGCTCGCGCACGGCCTCTGGCGCGACGGGTGGACTACGCTCGCCCGCTTCGTCTCCCACGTGGCGCGCTTCGCGACCGGCATCGAGATCCATCCCGCCGCCCGCCTCGGACGCGGGCTCTTCATCGATCACGGCATGGGGGTCGTGATCGGGGAGACGGCGGAAGTGGGCGAGGACGTGACGCTGCTGCAGGGGGTCACCCTCGGCGGCACGAGCCTGCTCCGCGAGAAGCGCCACCCGACCCTCGGCAACAACGTCGTGGTGGGCGCGGGGGCGGCCATCATCGGGGCTCTCTTCATCGGCGACAACAGCCGCATCGGCGCCGGCTCCGTCGTCGTGCGCGACGTGCCCCCGAACTCCGTTGTCGTCGGCGTGCCGGGGCGGGTAACATACAAGGACGGTCAGCGCGCGGGCGGCATCGATCTGAACCAGACCGACCTGCCCGATCCCGTGAGCCGCGCGCTCGACCAGCTCGTCGAGCGCATCCGCACGCTGGAAGCGGAGCTGGAAACGCTGCGCAAGACCGTCGATCGTCAATAGCCAAGGAGGCGCGGGGGTGAGTCCGAACGATACGCTGAGTCTCAAGGAAGCGTCGATGTACCTGTCGATGGACGAGGCGAAGCTGTCGGCCCTCGCCGCGGAGCGCCGCATTCCGTGTCTCGAGCACGACGGCAGCTGGGTCTTCTCCAAGAAGTCCATCGACAAGTGGAGGGGCCAGCAGAGGCCCTCGTGACCCCGGCCGCCCCTGCCGGCGCCGTCAGCCGCGAGGCGGCGTGGGCGCTGCTCACCGAGTTCACGCGCAGCGATAGCCTGCGCAAGCACGCGCGCGCCGTGGAAGCCTCCATGCGCGCGTACGCGGCCCGCTTCCACGAGGACGCACAGACGTGGGGCGTGGCCGGCATGCTGCACGACTTCGACTACGAGATGCATCCCCACGCGCCCCACCATCCGATGAAGGGCGCCGAGATCCTGCTCGCGCGCGGCGTGCCGCCCCACGTCGTGTACGCGATCCTCGCCCACGCGGACTACTCCGGCATGCCGCGCGTGGCGCTTCTCGACCGCGCGCTCTACGCGTGCGACGAGCTCACCGGCTTCGTGCACGCGTGCGCGCTCGTCCGGCCCGGCCGCTCGCTGGCGGGGCTGGAGCCGGCCTCGGTGCGCAAGAAGCTCAAGGACAAGGCGTTCGCGCGCACCGTGAACCGCGACGACGTCTACCGGGGCGCCGCCGAACTGGGCGTCGACCTCGACGCCCACATCGCGTTCGTGGTGGGCGCCCTCGTCCCCGTCGCCCCCGACATCGGACTCTCCGCGTAACCGCGCCATGGCGCGCGTGATCTGTCACGTCGACATGGACGCCTTCTACGCGTCCGTGGAGCAGCGTGACCGGCCCGAGCTGCGGGGGCGTCCCGTCATCGTGGGCGCCGATCCCCGCGGACGAGGGGTCGTGTCCGCGGCCTCGTACGAGGCGCGCGTCTTTGGCGTGCACTCCGCGATGCCCATCGGCCGGGCCGCGCGCCTCTGCCCGCAGGCGGCCTTCGTGCCCGTCGACATGGCGAAGTACGCGCGCGTGTCCGGCGAGATCATGGCCATCCTCGGCGACTTCAGCCCGCTCGTGGAGCCCGTGTCCGTGGACGAGGCCTTTCTGGACCTCACGGGAACGGAGGGGTTGTTCGGCCCCGGCGCCCGCGCGGTGGCCGATATCAAGGGCCGCATCCGGCGCGAGACGGGGCTCACCGCCTCCGCGGGCGTGGCTGCCAACAAGTTCGTGGCCAAGGTCGCCTCGGATCTGCGCAAGCCCGACGGTCTCGTGGTGGTGGAGCCGGGGACCGAAGCCGCCTTCCTGGCGCCGCTCGCGGTGGGGCGGCTCTGGGGCGTGGGCAAGGTGACCGCGCGCGCGCTGGAGTCTCTCGGCATCACGACCATCGCGCAGCTGCAGAAGATGGAGCGTGCGACGCTGGCCCGTCGCTTCGGCGCCCACGGCGGCGACCTGCACGATCTTGCCTTCGGCCGCGATGACAGGCCCGTGGAGCCCTTCGCCCCTCCGAAGTCGATGGGAGCAGAGACGACCTTCGGCGAGGACACGCGCGACACGGCCCGCCTGCACGCGACGCTGCGCAGTGAGTCCGAGCGGGTGGCGCGCGAGCTGCGTGCCGAAGGGCTGGCGGCCGCCTGCGTGACGCTCAAGCTCCGGTTCGCCGACTTCCGGACGCTCACCCGGCGGCACACCGGCGATCCCACGCAGGACGGCCTCGAGATCTACCGCCGCGCGTCCGCCTTGCTCGCCCGCGAGCCGCTGGTGCAGGCCGTGCGCCTCATCGGGGTCTCCGCTTCCACCTTCCGGCCCCAGGACACCGGCCAGCTCGCGCTGCTCGACCCCAACGCGATGCGGCGCGAACGCCTGGCCCGGGTGGTGGACCGGCTCGCGGGCCGCTTCGGTGCCGACGCCGTGGTGCCCGCCGCCCTCGTGCGGCCACCGCATCGCCCGGCGCCGGGAGCGTGCTAGACTCGCTGAACAGCGGTTCATTTATCGGGGAGGACGGCATGGACAGGCCCATCGCTTACGACAAGCTCGCGCGCGAAGACCACTTCGTGCGAATGCGGGCGCGCGACGTCGGCGAGATGAAGGTCCAGCAGGGGCTGCCGCCGTTTCCCGACCTCGTTGGCCCCGACTCCATGCGCGAGCGCATGCACGGCATCCTCGTGGGCGAGATGCAGGCCATGGAAGGGGCCGGCCGCACCGTCTACGACTTTCCGGACGCGCCGTGGGAGTTCACCATGGACATGGCGCGGCAGGTGTGGGACGAGTCGCGGCACGTGGAGACGTACCTCGGCCTGCTGGAGCACCTCGGCGGCCGCCTGGGCGAGTTTCCCGAGACCACCATCCTCTGGCGGTGCGCGTGCGCGGAGGACGCCGCCGCGCGCGTGGCCGGCGTGAACCGGGGCCTCGAGGGGCTGGCGTGCGACGTCTTCAACCAGCTCATCCACATCGCGGCCAAGATCGGCGATCCCATCATCGAGCGCTCGGTGGACTACGTGCTCGCGGACGAGATCACGCACGTGCGGATGGGCTCGCGCTGGCTCAACGAGCTCACGCGCGGCAACCCCGAGCGCCGCCGTGCCGCCATCGAGTTCCAGGAGTCCATCGACGAGCGCTTCAACCTGGGCGGCACGCGGCAGGACGGCGCGCACGACGTCGTCCCCGTCTCCATCGCCAAGGACGCGCGCCGGCTCGCCGGCTTCACCGACGAGGAAATCGACCGGCTCGTGAAGAGCACCCAGCGCTCGCAGGTCTACTGACATCACGCACCCGCTCGCCGGCCACCTCTCCGTCGACGACTCCGCGCGACGCATCCGCAACTACCGCTACGTCGAGGAGCGGATGATGCGGGTCCTCGGCGGCTGGATCGCGCTCACGCCCGAGCTGCCCGCCAAGCTGCTCTTCGGCCGCCACGTCTGGGACTGCGCGCAGCACGCGGACGCGTGGGGACGGCGGCTGCCCGAGCTGCGCTCGCCCGCGCAGCAGTCCGAGCCGGCCAACGACGGTGTCATGCGCGTGATGGACCGGCTCGAGAGCGCCGAGGAACCGCGCCAGACGCCCGAGCGCTTGGCGGGCGTGTACCGCGTGCTGAAGCCGCACCTCGTGACCGTGTACGCGCGTCACCTCGCCGCCACGAACCCCGTGTACGAGCCGCCCACGCGCCGGATCCTGACGCGGTGCCTGGAAGAGGAGCGGCGTCACGTGGCCTCCGGGGCCGCCGTGATGGCCGCCATGCTGCGGGAGGCGGACGCCGTCGCACGCGCCCGGGAATGGGAGCGGTCGCTGGCGAGTATGCTGGCGGAGGCGGGCGGCGTGACGGGCGACGTGGCGGCGCCGATGATCGACGCGAACGATCCCGGCGCCGACGCCGCTCTCGTCGCGCAGGATCTCGTGAAGACCCCGCCGCCGTTCGACCCGCGGGTGGTCCCGGAGGACCTCGCCGCCGTCGTGGACGCGCACCGGCGCGCGCTCGAGGCGGGGGACGTCGTCGCCGCCGCCGC
>CAYQQT010000398.1:3133-4258 GCA_964419375.1 uncultured bacterium | reverse complement strand
AAGGCCGACACCCCGGGCTGAACGGCCGAGGGTTGCGGGTTCCGCGACCTGAAAGCCGACTGCGACCGCAAGGACGCGGTCATCCTCGGCGCGTCCTTCGACAGCGCCGCCGACAACAAGAAATTCGCTGAGAAGTTCAACTTCAACTTCCCGCTGATCTGTGACACCGACCGGACGATCGGTACCGCGTACGGTGCCAACGTCGACCCCCAGAAGGGCGCCGCGCGCGTCGGCGTGGTCATCGACCGGGACGGCAAGATCAAGGAGTGGCACGAGCGCGTCGACGCCCGCGCCTGGCCGGCCGAGGTCGTCAAGACGCTGTAGCCTTCTCGAGAAGCGCTACAGGGAGGACTACTGAGTCTTCCTCGGCGCCGTCGCGCCCGGTTTCTCGACGTACGGCCGGGCGCGGCCGGCTCCCGGCGCGAAGTTACACACCAGCGTCGATGAGAACCGGAGATTGGGACAGGAGCTCCGCGCGCATCCGACGGCCGTCGTGGCGGCGTTGACGACCTGTTTGTAGTGGCCGCAGACGCCCTTGCAGTTGTCGTTCGTGAGGTTGTAATTCGCCCTTTCGCTCATCCAGAGGTCGACCGCCTTCGCCGGCGTGATCAGCCCCGAGGACGCCGCGACGTTTTCCCCGACGTACACGGGATAGCCGCTGCTGCGATTGTTATTGTGATCGAGCAATCCGATGGGCGCCGTGACGTCCGTGCAGGTGTTCGCCCACTTCTGGGCGATCGTCTCGAGCTGCGAGTCCCAGACCAACGACGGCATCGTGGCGGCGGGCGGGGACACACCGGCGCGCGCCCGGTTGAACAGGCTCAGCATCGTTGCCTTGTCGGCCAGCGTGAGTGCCTGTGCGGCGGCATCGATGGCGAAAGAAGCGACCAGGAGTGCCGACAACACCACAGCGGTGAGGATCATGCGCGCCGCCTTCGCCGGGATCGTCAGCGACGTGCGGGTGGTTCTCGTTCGGTATCGGCCGGCGGCGGATACGCGCGGTCGATGATGTTCCGGCCGGCGCCGCCGACGACGAGGATCGCCGCGAACGGCACCGTCAACAGCGTGCCGAGCCACGCGTAGGCGCCGGTGGACTGAAGGGTGCCCTTCGTGGTGGCGGCGAGC
>CAYQQT010000398.1:0-3033 GCA_964419375.1 uncultured bacterium | reverse complement strand
AGCTCGAGGCGCGGCGCTGCCGCCACGGTGTTGGCCGCGGTCGTCTCGCGCGCCTGCGCCAGGCGCTTGCCGAGGTCGGCCTCACCACGGTGCAGCGCCCGCGCGAGGCGATAGGCGACGTCATCCGGCAGGTCACGGCGGGTGAGGACGAAGCTCCAGGAGCCGACGGAGGTGACCGGCGTGTCCAGCCCCGCGTAGGCGCCGGCGGGCACCGTGAGCGTTTTGAGAAAAGGATGCTTTGCCTGGATCCGACGGATGGCATCGGCGTCGGGCGCGATGAAGCGTGCGCGCGCGGGGCCGTTGGCGACGGCGGTGAAGCCGGGCCAGCCCACGCCGCCGCCCCACAGCGCGGCCACGCGGCCATCCATCACCATGGCGGGGCCGTCGCCCGCGCGCTCGAGGTAGACCGCCTGGAAGTCGCGCTCGGCGTCGAGGCCGAGGCCGTCGAGCACGTAACGCGCGAGGATGACGAGCCCGGATCCGCGCGCGCCGTACGCGACCGGCTTGCCCTTCAGGTCGTCGATGGTGCGGTGGGGAGAATCCGCTCGCACGACGAACATGCCCGCCGTCGCGTACATGGCCGCCAGGATGCGCAGGTCGGCGGGCGGGCGTCCGACGCCGTTGAGGGCCTCGTAGACGGCTTCGCCCTGCACGAGCCCGATGTCCAGCGCGCCCCGTTCGAGCATGGGGACGTTGTCGGCGCTGCCGCGCGTGTTCCGCGGCTGCACCTCCAGCGTCGGATCGAGGGCGTTCACGGTCTCGGCGAGCGCCTGCCCGTAGACGGGAAAGCCGCCCCCCGGCGTGGCCGTGCCGAGCACCACCGCCGTGCGGTCGGCCCCCTCGGCACCGCCGGCCAGCATCAGGGCGAGCGCCAGCGCAAGGCCACGCATCACTTCTTCTGCGCCGCCAGCAGCTCGTTGAGCGGCAGGGCGCATTCGACCTTCATGCGAAGCTGGGCGGCCGTCTCCGGGGTCAACGCGGCGCCGCGGGTGGCGGGATCGTCCATGATCAGCGTGGTGGGCGTGGGCACGCTCGCCATTCCGATGCGCGCCTTGCATTCGTTCATCGCCGCCTCCGCCTTCTGCAGCCGCGCGGCCGCCTGCTGCTCGGGCGTTTCCGCCGGCGTGCAGGCGGTGGCGAGGAGGACGGCGAACAGCAGTCCGGTCGCGGGTCTCACCACGCCGGCTACCGTATCACGCTGTGCATTTCCGTCGCCATCCGTCCGGCGTTTGCCAGCAACGGGCATGCCCGCGTATCGCGCGTGCTAGAGTCGGCGCGTGTTCGGCTACGTGGCGCGCAAGGTCTTCCACACGCTGTTCGTGGCTCTCGGCGTGATCACGCTCGTCTTCGTCGCGCTGCGCATGTCGGGCGATCCCGCCGCCGCCATGCTGCCGGGGGATGCCTCGGTGGACGAGACGATCGCCCTGCGGCGCACGCTCGGCCTCGACCGGCCGCTCTACGTCCAGTACGCGAGCTTCCTCGGCAGCGCGGTCACGGGCGACTTCGGCACGAGCTTTCGCCACCAGCAGCCGGCCTTCGAGCTCGTGCTCGAGCGCCTGCCCGCCACCCTCGAGCTCGCCTTCGCCGCCCTCGTGCTCGCCCTCCTGGTGGCGTTGCCGCTCGGCATCCTGGCCGCCGTGTACCGCGGCGGCGCGGTGGACGTGGCGGCGATGGTGTTTGCGGTGATCGGGCAGGCGACCCCCTATTTCTGGATGGGCATCATGCTCATCCTCATCGTGGCCGTGCAGCTCGACTGGCTGCCCACCTCGGGCCGGGGCGGCGTGGAGCGGCTCATCCTGCCCGCGATTACCCTTGGCACCCACTTCGCCGCCTCCCTGGCGCGGCTCACGCGCACGAGCATGCTCGAGGTGCTCGGCCAGAACTTCGTGACCACCGCGCGCGCCAAGGGACTGAGCGAGCGCAGCGTCATCCTCGGCCACGCGCTCAAGAACGCGGCGGTGCCGGTGGTGACGCTCATCGGGCTGCAGTTCGGCACCCTGCTGGGTGGCGCCGTCGTCACGGAGACGATCTTCGCGTGGCCCGGCGTGGGCCGCCTCGCGGTGCAGTCGATCTTCGTGCGCGACTACCCCGTGGTGCAGGCGGGCGTGCTCGTGCTCGCGCTCACCTTCGTGGCGCTCAACCTCCTCGTCGATCTGCTCTACGGCTGGCTCGATCCGAGGATCCGACGTGAGTGAGGCGGCGGCGGTGATCGTGGCCGCTCCCGCTCGCGTGCGCCGCGTGCCGTGGGCGATCATCGTGCCGGCCGTGCCCGTGCTCATCGCGGTGCTGGCGGCAGTGCTCGCGCCCTGGGTGGCGCCGCACTCGCCCACGGCGTCGAACCTCGCCGCGCGCCTCAAGCCCCCCGCGTGGCAGGAGGGCGCCGCCGCCGGCAACGTGCTCGGCACCGATCTCCTCGGCCGCGACCTGCTCAGCCGGCTCATCTGGGGCGCGCGCATCTCGCTGCTCATCGCGCTCGCCGCCACGCTGCTGGGCGCCACCGTGGGCTCCGCGGTCGGACTCGTCGCGGGCTACCAACGCGGCTGGGTCGACAACGTCATCACGAAGCTCATCGACGTGCAGCTGGCGTTTCCCTTCGTGCTCCTCGCCATCGCGGTGGTGGCGGTGGCGGGGCCGAGCGTGCCCGTGCTCATCACCGTGCTCGCCATCGGCAGCTGGGTGGGGCACGCGCGGATCGTGCGCGGCCTCGTGCTGAGCCTGCGCGAGCGCGAGTACGTGCAGGCCGCGCAGGCCCTGGGCGCGGGCACGCCACGCATCCTGCTGCGTCACCTCGTGCCCGAGGTGCTCTCCGTCATCGTGGTCCTTGCCACTTTCGACGTGGGCCGGATTATCATCCTCGAGTCGACCCTGAGCTTCCTGGGCCTCGGCGTGCAGCCGCCCACGCCGAGCTGGGGCTCCGATCTCAGGGACGCCGCGGTGTACGTGCGGCGCGCGTGGTGGACGGCCGCGTTCCCGGGCCTCGCCATCATGGTGGTGGTGCTCGGCGTGAACCTCCTCGGCGACGCCCTGCGCGAC
>CAYQQT010000397.1:0-4278 GCA_964419375.1 uncultured bacterium | reverse complement strand
CCCCCCAACGCTCGGAGCGCCCCGGCAAAGCCGTGGCGCTCCTCGATCACGCGCTTGCTCATGTCTTCCCCGGCGACGGCAGGATGGCCGAGCCCGTCTGCGAGAGCGGGTTGCGCAGCGGCCAGCGGCCCGCGTCCACCGCGGTCAGAAAATCCAGCAACGCGCGGTTGAACGCCTCGGGCTCTTCGAGGTTGATCGTGTGCCCGGACCTGGGAAGCACGACGAGCGCCGAGGAGCGGATCTTGCGCTTCATGAAGATGCCGGGCGCCAGACACGGATCGTCCTCGTCGCCGGTGACGATCAGCGTGGG
Source organism: uncultured bacterium (assembly GCA_964419375.1). Taxonomy (GTDB): domain Bacteria; phylum Methylomirabilota; class Methylomirabilia; order Rokubacteriales; family CSP1-6; genus JBBDXO01. The sequence continues at coordinate 3,968 of CAYQQT010000397.1, read as the reverse complement.
CACCTCGAGCTTCTCGAGCCCGGCCTCCAGTTCGTAGACGGACGGGCGCGACATCTGCACGCCGCGCATGGTGAGGGCGTGGCCCTTGGCCGACTGCGCCGCGAACTGGTCGTAGAACTCCTTCCAGCCCCGCGGGTCCTTGTCCATGAACTGCACGCGCGTGGGGCCCTTGGTGTAGAACTCCGCGACCTTCGCCATGCCATCGGCCTCGAAGCGGCGCGCCACCTCGTCCGAGTCCTTGCGGAACTTGTCGCGCTCGGCGGGCACGCTGCCGTAGCCGGCGCCCGCCACCGTGATCGACAGCGCGCGCTGCGGGTAGCGCAGGCCGAAGTGCAGCGAGGCATAGCCGCCCATCGACAGCCCGCACACGTGCGCCTTCGCGATGCCGAGGTGATCGAGCACGCCCACGATGTCGTCCACGGCCTGGTCCTGCGAGTAGGCGCGCGGGGCCTCGGGCACATCGGAGGGCGGGTAGCCGCGCGCGTTGTAGGCGATGGTGCGGTAGCGGCGCGAGAAGAACCGCACTTGCAGGTGCCAGCTCGCGTAGTCGCCGGCGAACTCGTGGACGAAGATCAGGGGCAGCCCCTGACCGGTCTCCTCGTAGAAGAGGTTGACGCCGTTAACGCGCGCGTGGGGCATGGTCGGCTCCGGGGTTGAAGGTTTCTTCGCGGACCAGCGCCAGCAGCCGGCGCTTGAGGTCGTTGAAGTGCTCAGAGGTGGTGACCTCCAGCGATCGCGGCCGCGGCAGGTCGACGGCGATGCGCGTCTTGATGCGCCCGGGGCGTGCGGTCATGACGCTCACGGTGTCGGCCAGCAGCAGGGCCTCCTCGATGTCGTGAGTGATGAACAGCACGGTCTGCTGCCGCCGCTCCCACACGGTGAGCAGCAGCTCCTGCATGACCGAGCGCGTCTGGGCGTCGAGGCTGCCGAAGGGCTCGTCCATCAGCAGCACCTCGGGCTCCATGATGAGCACACGCGCGAGGCCCACGCGCTGCTTCATGCCGCCCGACAGCTCCGCCGGGTAGTGACGCTCGAACCCGCGCAGCCCCATGACGTCGAGCAGCGTGTCGATGCCCGGGCGGTACTGCGCCGCCGGGGTCCCCCGCGTGCGGGGACCGAAGGCGATGTTGTCGAGCACGGTGTACCACGGAAACAGGGCCGCCTCCTGGAACACGACGGCGCGCCCTGGATGGGGCGCCTGCACGGGCTCGCCCTCCACGAGCACCTGCCCTCGCGTGGGCCGCTCGAAGCCCGCCACCATGTTCAGCAGCGTCGACTTGCCGCAGCCGCTCGGCCCCAGGATGGCCGCGAACTCGTTGTGCGCGACGGCGAGATCGATCGACTCCACGGCCACCACGTGGCGGCCGCGCGCGGCGAATTCCTTGGCGACTCCTCGCAGCTCGACGGCGGCCGCCATCGGTTCAGCCGTGGGCCTCGAGGGCACGCCAGCGCAGCGCCATCTGCGAGGCGCGCAGGATGACCTGGTCGGAGAGGAAGCCGAGCAACCCCACCGAGAACATCGTGGCCACGCAGATGTCCATCCGTCCCACGTAGTAGGCATCCCACAGCACGTAGCCGAGGCCGGACTTCACCGCGATCATCTCGGCCACGATCACCGCCGTCCACGCCACGCCGATCCCCAGGCGCAGGCCGGTGAAGATCGATGGCAGCGCGGAGCGGAAGACGACCTTGAAGAGCACGGCGGCGGGGCCGGCGCCGAGCATGCGCGCCGCCCGTAGCAGCAGGAGATTGGTGTCCCGCACCCCGTGCGTGGTGTTGACCACGATCGGGTAGAAGGCACCAAGTCCGATCAAGAAGCGCGCGCTCGCATCGTAGATGCCGAAGACGGCGATGGCGAAGGGCAGCCACGCCGTGATGGGGACGGGGCGCAGCATCTGGATGGACGGGTCCACCGCCCGCGCCACCGCGCGGTTCCAGCCGATGAACATGCCGAGCGGGATCCCCAGCGCGGCCGCGAGCAGGAAGCCCTCCATCACCCGCCGCGTGGAGTGCGCCACGTTCGCCAGCCATGTGCCCGAGTAGGGCGAGAGCGACGTCGTCGCCGCCCCGAAGATCCACGTGTACCAGGCGGCCGCCACCTGCGCCGGCGACGGGATGATGCCTTCCACCACCCATCGCTGCCGGACGGCCAGGTCCCAAAGGACGAAGAGAGCGATCGGCAGCGCGAGCGCCCACGCGAGGCGACGGACGGTCATGCGCGTCGTGGCCGCGCCGCGCCCTACTGGTTCAGGCCCAGCTCGGCCGGCGATTTCCCGGTGGCGCGGCTCAGGAAGTCGAACGTGTACGACTGCGCGATGTCGCCCGACACGTCGCGAGCGATGACGCCGTTGTCCGACAGGAACTTCGAGATGCGCTTGATGGACTCCAGCGGCAGCGTGGGATCGAGCTTCGTGATGCGGATCGACTCCACCGCCACCGCCAGGGGCAGCCCCGCCTTCTCCGAGTAGATCTTCGCCCAGCGCTGCTGATCGGCCTGGGCGACATTCAGCACGTCGAGGTAGGCCACCACCAGCCGCTGCACGGCGTCGCGATTCTTGTCCATGAAGCCACGATTCACCGCGAGCACGGAGATGAGCCCGCCCACCGTCTTCGAGCGATTGTGGTCGAGGGTGGGATACTGCGCGAAGCCATCGACGATGCCCTGGGCGCAGAAGGGTTGCCAGACCACGGCCATGTCGATCTCCTTGGCCTGCAGCGCCTTCAGATAGTTGCCGCCCCCGCCCATGATGTTGACGATCTTGAGGCCGCCGTACTCGAGACCGTTCTCCTTCACGGAGGCCGCGAACTTCAGCCACGAGATCGACCCCGCGCCCACCCCGATCGCCTTGCCGCGCAGCGCGCTCCAGTCCTTGATGTCGTCCCCCTTGCGGACGATCAGGCAGTCGTTGCCGGAGCCGACGCCGGCCACCCCGACCAAGGACCGCGCGCCCTGTCCCAGCGCCAGCGAGATGTCCTGGGGGCCGAAGGCGGTGAGGTCGATGTCGCCGGAGGCCAGCGCGGTGCGGGCATCCGCGAAGCGCTGGAACATCACCGTCTCGATCTGCACGTTGTACTTGGCCGCGAACTCGGGCAGCAGCCACAGCGGCGACAGCGCGGGCACGTTGAGCATGCCCTGCTTGACCTTCACCGGCGCCGGCAGCGCGCTGCGGATGTCGCCCTGCGCGAGCACCGCGGAGCCGCCCGCCAGCGCGGCGGCGACAGCGAAGACGAACACGGCGACCGAACGACATCGGCTCATCGAGAGGCTCCTTTCGGATTCACGCGAACGTGCAGGGATGATCAGCGCTGGCGCTGCGCCTGGGCGCGATACCGCTCGGGGACGTTGTCGAGCCGATCCGTCCACGTCGTGACGCCGTGTTCGTCCGTCCATCGGAACGCTTCCCGTGACCCGCTCGGCGGCGCCGGGGCGGGCGCACTCTGCGGCGCCACCGATGGTGGCTCGACCGGTGGCGGAGGCGCCGAGGGAGGATTCGGAATCCACGCCCACTCGTACGGCGTCGCCACGCCATCGCCGTGCAGCTCGTAGCGCCCCGTCGGGTACTCGATCACCCGCGGCATCGCCGGCGCCGGGTAGTACACCGGCGGCGCCTGGTAGACGACCGGCGGCACGTAATAGACGGGCGGAGGCGTGTAGTAGGTGTAGTAGACGACCGAAGGCGGCGCGTAGAACGTCACGAAAGGGCGCGGCGGATGGTGCCGGTGCCGGAGGCCGGGCCGGTCGTCGTGCCGCGAGCCGTCGGAGCCCCGGCGGTCGCGGTGCTGCTGGCGCTGCTGCTGCGCGACCGCCGGCGAGGGCATCGCGGCTGCGACGACACCCACGATGAGCCCGACCGCGATGACGATGCCCGCCGGCGTCATGCGGTGAGGGTAGCCCTTGCCGTCCTTGATGTCGACCCCACGGCTTCCGCGCGCGAAGTTCAGGCGCCGAGAGACGGCGGGTGTGAAGT
>CAYQQT010000396.1:2145-4280 GCA_964419375.1 uncultured bacterium | reverse complement strand
GCCACCATCCACGTGGTCGCCGGGACCCCGAAGCCCGGCCCGCCTCCGCGGATTGCCGACACGCGGACCGTGCGAGCAACGAAGAGCTAGGCGTACTGGACGCTGATGACTTCGGCGACCAGCGCCGGCCGCTCGTGTCCTTCGATCTCCACGGTCATCTCGGACGTGATCCGCACGCCGTCGCCCGCAACCTCGACGACTTCGGCCAGCCGCTGCCGCAGCCGCAGCCGCGACCCCGCCGGCACCGCGTTGGTGAACCGCACCTTGTTCGATCCGTAGTTGATACCGCGGCTGCGCGTGGTGACGTGCAGCAGGGTAGCCGCCATGCGGGGCACGAGGGCGAGCGTCAGGAAGCCGTGGGCGATCGTCTTGCCGCCCGGCATCTCGCGTGCCGCGCGGGCCACGTCGACGTGGATCCACTGGTGATCGCCGGTGGCATCCGCGAAGCGGTCGATCATCTCCTGCTCCACGGTGAACCACTCGGAGGGTCCGAGCTCGCGCCCCACGTGCTTCAACAGCTCCTTCGGGTGCTCGACGGTCAACGTGTTCATGACAGGAGAGCGAGGACTGGCTTCACGAGGGCCTCCGCGCGCTCATCGAGCTCGGCCTCGGTGAGGTTGGCGATGGGATGCGGTGTCTCCACGAAGGCGTAGTCGGGAAGGTTCCAGCTCGCCGCCATGGCGCGCGCGGTGTCGCGGAAGGGCGCGGTGATGATGGCCACCGCGGGCACGCCCTGCATCTCGAGAAGGATCGCGTCGAGCACACTGCTCGAGCTGCACGACCCTCAGTCGCCGATGCCGGAGACCACGAAGTCGACGCGGCGCTTGAACGCCTCGATGGCGGTCTCGGCCACCTCGTGGCTGGGCGAGCGCTTGCGGTCGAGGTGCGCCACCGTCATGCCGTGACGGCTGCCCAGCCGCTGCGCCAGCCGCTGGAGAATCGGCTCCGAGTTGAATTTGGTGTTCTCCACGAGCCCGATGCGCAGGCCCGTGAGATTCGCCGGACGCTTGGCCAGGACCGTCGTGCGCGCGGCGGGGCGCGCGGTGGGGTCGAACATTTCCATGCTCATGCGTGCTCTCCTATGACCGTCGTCACGCTCTTGGTCCATTTCTTGCCCCACCCGGGAAGGCAGGCCGACCAGCTGCCGGCGCGGCCGCCCGCGCACACGAGGGCGATGTCGTCCGGGTCGTCGAACAGGTAGCGCCATGTCGATTCGTCCGCCTCGCTCACCGCGCCCGGCAGCCGCCCCGCCCGCTTGAAGTCGGCCACCGACCGCCGCGCGTGCGCGACGAGGAACTCCCTCACCTGCCGCTTGCTCCACCCGCTCTCGCGCAGCAGCGAGGCGTGCTCGCCCGCGAAGACGACGAGCGACTGGCTGAAGCCGATGACGTTGGACACGCCGAGATTGGACAGCGCGTCGGCGAAGCAGCGCAGCAGGGGCTCCGGTGTGCGCGCGAGCTGGTTGTACACCTGGTAGAGACTGTTCGACGCGTACACGGTGAGCGTGCTCTGCTCGCGGCGATAGCCGCGCTCCACGTGCAGGGGCTCCCACGGGTGTGCCTCTTCACTCTCGGCGAAGCAAAAGGAATACTTTCCCGGATTGCCGAGAGTGGCGCGGTCGAGCAGCCCCGGCCGCGTGTTCATGACGTTCATCATGATCAGGCGCACGGCGCGGCCGATGGTGGCGTTGGCGCGCGTGCCCTGGCCGAAGGCGTTGTTCCCGGAGTTGACGCCGATGCGGCGGGCGATGGGGCCGTTCACGATGAGCACCATCGCGGAGCCGCCCGTGCTGCTGGCGGGACCGTGATACGCGAAGTCCGGATGGCAGAGCCCGCGCACGGCCGCCACCACCACGGGCACGTACTCGGGACGGCAGCCCGCGAGCACCGCGTTGATGGCGACCTTCTCCGCCGTGACCACGGTATTGCGGCCGGTGATCTCGCCGAGGACTTCGTCGCCGGTGAGCCCCGCCGCCGCCAGCGCCGCCGCGATCGACGTCTTCGTGGGCGGCAGCACGGGCAGGCCGTCCGTCCACCCCCGGTCGAAGTACGCCTCGATGAGCGCGGCCGGATCGCTCATGGCGCTCTCGCCCGTCACGCCGACCCTGAGCGGGCGCGCCTGCGGACGCCGCCGGC
>CAYQQT010000396.1:0-2045 GCA_964419375.1 uncultured bacterium | reverse complement strand
GGGGGCCCTTCGAGGCCCCCCACGTTCAAAGAGTCAGACGCTCGTACATCTGGACGTCGCCCGCGTGGAAGCGCGCGACGTTGTTCGTGGGAGGCAGCGGCTCGCTGTAGAAGAAGGCGGGCAGCTCGTCGTCCTTCTCCGTGAACCCGGCCCGCTTGTTGAACTCGTGCTCCATCCGCAGCGCGTCCTGACCGAGAGCGTCGAAGAACTCGGGCGTCAGGCTCGTCCCGTGCGCGGCGTTGAGCGTGTCCACCAGGAACTGCGTGTTGGGATTGGTCACGCTCATGCCGAAGATGCAGAGACCCAGCGAGTCGTTGGCGGCCACCTTCGTCTGGTGCGCGAGGCTCTGCGTGACGATGGCCTCCGCGGTGAGCTCCTTGGTCTTGAGGCGCGGCAGGTTGCCCACGGTGTGGTCGGCACCCTGCGCGGTGACCATCATGGATACGCCGGTGGCCTCGACCACCCGGGGGTCGTAGGCGCTGATCGCCTGCTTCTTGATGACGGGCACGCGGCGCACCTTGTAGTGCTCGCCCACGCGCGCCGTCCCCTGCGCCCAGATGCGCCCGTTCGGCGTGCCCGCACGGATCTCCGCCAGGCAGTCGGTCATGAACTTGGCATCACCGAAGACGCCGAGCCCCGCCTCCATCAGCACGCCGAGCATGGCGCCCACCTCGATCGTGTCCACGCCGAGGTCGTTGGCGATGAAGTTCAGCGCCGCGAGGGCGTCGGGATCGTTCAGGCCGCAGTTCGTGCCCAACAGGCCGAGCGTCTCGTACTCCACGGGCGACACCACTTCCTTGCCGCTCGCGTCGTGGTAGACGTTGCTGCACTGGATCACGCAGCCCGGCATACAGGCGTGCGTCTGCTCGCCGCCGCGCGAGGTGTTGAGCTGGCCGATGTACTCGGCGCCCATCTTGAACGCCTGGCCTGCTTTCGTATCGGCCATCTGACCGGCGCTGAAGTTGCGCACGGGAAGCCCACCCATGTAGTTCTGCACGTCCGCCATGCCCATGGTACCGAGCTTGGCGTAGAAGTTCGTGATGACGCCGTCGGCCTGCAGCATCTTCGCGTACTCCTTGATGCCGGCGTTGACCTTCTTGGCGTCCTCGAAGGGCGGGATCTTGTCCATGTCCACGACGATGGCCTTCACCTTCTTGCTGCCCATCACCGCCCCCACCCCACCCCGCGCGGCAAGCCGGGAGGGCCGCCGGTCCTTGTCGCTGAACGCGATGCCCGCGATGAGCCCCTGGTACTCGCCCACGGGCCCGCACAGCGCGAGGCTCGTCTTCTTGCCGTACTTGGCGTGCAGCATCACCGCCGCCTCGACGTTGCCCTTGCCGAGATACGGGGTGGCATCGTCGAAGTCGATGATGCCGTCCTTCTTGAGGTGGATCACCACCCAGGTGGGCGAGGCATCGAGCAGCGTGAAGCCGGCGACCTTCAGCTGGCCCAGGGCGTAGCTGAAGGTGCCGCCGCCGTTGGCCTCCTTGATGCCGCCCGTGAGGGGGCTCTTGCAGCCGACGCTCGTACGGTTGGCGTTGGACCAGCTCGTGCCCGCAAAGGGCCCCGCCGAGAACACGAGCGGGTTGCGCGGCGACAGCGGATCCACGGTGGCGGCGCCCGCCTCGAGCAGTGTCTTGGCGATGAGGTATCGGCCCGCTTTCACGACGGCCTCGCCGTGCAGCTCGCGCTTGGTGACGGTGCGGTCGCTCAGCTTGATGTCGTAGTACGTGCGCATGAAGGCTCCTGATCTTCGAGTGGTTAGCGTTACGGCGGCGGCCGGCGCCGCCCCCCGATTCGGTTGATCGTACCGCGCGCCCGCGCTACTTGTCGAGCCAGACGTCCACCAGCCGGCAGCAGTTGTAGACGACCTGGTGGGGGATCAGGTTCTTGACGTACCCCTGGTGCGCGAAGCGGTCCACGCGCCAGCCCATCGTCGGCCGCGCCGCGTCCTCTTCCAGCTTCTTCTGGATCTGCGCCACCAGCGCCATCCGCTTCTTCGGATCCAGCTCCTGCGACTGCTCGTCGATCATCCGCGTGACCTG
>CAYQQT010000395.1:0-4295 GCA_964419375.1 uncultured bacterium | reverse complement strand
TAAGGCGGCATCAGGGCAGACGGATGAGCCGCGCGAAGTCGGAGTCGACCGCGCGCGCGACCTCGGCCACCTGCGTCGCCGACAGATCCTCGTCGAGCAGCAGCACGACGATCGCGCGGCCCCGGCGCGTACGGCGACCCACGTGCATGGACGCGATGTTCACGTTGAGGCTGCCCAGAATGGTCCCGATCCGCCCCACCATGCCGGGCCGGTCCTCGTAGGACAGCACGAGGATGTGCCCCTCGGGGACGAAGTCGATGTCGAGGTCCCGGAGCTTCACGATGCGCGGCTGGCCATCGAAGACCGTGCCCGCGATGACCTTGCGCCCGTCGGCCGTCTCCGTCGCCACCGTGAGCACGCTCTTGTAGGCGGAGGTGCCCTCCGCGCGGTGCACGTCCACCGTCACGCCGCGCTCGCGCGCCACCAGGTGGGCGTTCACGAGATTGACGGGCCCCGCCATGACGGGGTCGAGCAGTCCGGCCAGCACGCCGCGCGCGAGCAGCTCGGGGTCGCTGTCGGCGATGGCGCCCGCCACCGTGACCTCCACGCGCGCCAGGTGCCCCGGGTCGAGCTGCACGCAGAAGCGCCCGAGGCGGTCGGCGAGCGCCACGAACGGCCGGAGCGCGGCCACGCTGGCGGCATCGCCCACGGGGATGTTGACGGCGTGCTCGACGAGCTCGCCGTCACGGAACGCGACGAGCTGCCGCGCCACGTCGACGGCGACGTTGACCTGCGCCTCGGTCGAGTTGGCGCCCAGGTGCGGCGTCACCACCACGCGCGGGTGCGCGATGAGGCGTCGCACCACCTCGCCGGTGGGCGGCTCCTCGCTCCACACGTCGATGGCGGCGCCCGCCACGCGGCCGGCATTCAGCGCGTCGAGCAAGTCGGCCTCGTCGATGATGCCGCCGCGCGCACAGTTGACGAGGCGGACACCCGCCTTCATACGCCCGAGCTGCGGCGCCCGCACCATGCCGTCCGTTTCCGGCGTGAGGGGGACGTGAAACGTGATCACGTCACAGCGCGCGAGCAGCGTGTCGAAGTCGACGAGGCGGGCGCCCATGTCACGCGCCCGGCTCTCCGCCACGTAGGGATCGTGCACGAGCAGCTCGCACTCGAACGGGCGCAAGCGGGCCGCCACGCGCGAGCCCACCTTGCCCAGCCCCACCACGCCCACCGTCTTGCGGAACAGCTCGGCGCCGTAGAGGGAGCGGTCCCACTCGAGCGTCTTGAGCCGGGCGTGGGCCTCCGGGATGCGCCGCACGAGGGCGAGCAGCATGCCCATCGTGTGCTCCGCGGCGGAGACGACGTTGCCGTAGGGGGCGTTCACCACTACCACCCCCCGCCGCGAGCACGCGTCCACGTCGATGTTGTCGATGCCGACGCCGGCGCGCCCCACGATGCGCAACCGCGGCGCACCGTCGAGGAGGGCAGCCGTCACCGCCGTCGACGAGCGTGTGACGAGCGCCTCTGCGTCGGCGAGCGCGCGCGCGAGCGTCTCCGCCGACGGCTTGCTGAGCTGCTCGATGGCGAAGCCGCGCTCGCGCAGGTAGGCGAGCCCCTCGAGCGCGATGGCGTCGACGACGACGGCGCGCACGTCAGCCCTGGATCGAGTACCCGCCATCGACGGGGATGACGGCGCCGGTGACGAAGTCCGACGCCGCGCTCGCGAGAAACACCGCCACGCCCGACATGTCGTCGATCGTCCCCCACCGACCGGCCGGCGTGCGGCGCAGCACCGAGTCGTGAAGGGTCGGAATGTCGCGGCGGCCGCGACGCGTGAGGTCCGTGTCGATCCAGCCGGGCAGCACCGCGTTGACCTGGATGTTGTCGGGCGCCCACGCCGCCGCCATCGATTTGGTGAGCTGCACGATGCCGCCCTTGCTCGCGCCATAGGCGGGCGCGAACTGCACGCCGAAGATCGACAGCATGGAGCCGATGTTGACCACCTTGCCGCCGCCGGCCGCCTTCAGCGCCGGATACGCGGCGCGCGAGCACAGAAACGCGGACGTGAGGTTGGTGTCCATCACGGCATGCCACTCCTCTAGGGACAGGTCCTGCACCGGCTTGCGGATGTTGGTGCCGGCGTTGTTCACGACGATGTCCAGCCGGCCGCAGCGCTCGAGCGTGGCCGCCACCAGCCGTCCCACCGCCGCCTCATCCGTGACGTCCGCCTCGATCGCGTACGCGTCCGCGCCGAGGCCGCCGAGCTCGCGGACCGCCGCCTGCGACTTGTCCGCGTTACGGGCGGCCACGACCACGCGGGCGCCCGCGCCCGCCAGCCCACGCGCCATGCCGAGGCCGATGCCGCCGTTGCCGCCCGTGATGATCGCCACTTTTCCCTTCAGGTCGAACACGGCTTGCCTCCCTCACGTCTGGCTGTAAAACTTACAGGGGTTCCAGGCGCATTGTATGTTTTGCAACGTCTGACCGTTTGGAAATGCGCGCCACTTGGCGATTTCCATGTGGCATGTCGGCTGCATTCCAGCGTGTCGTTCGATGTTCCTTGTAAGCTGACCGACGACGGAGGGTACCGCAAATGATCGGGCACGTTCGCAGCTTTCCTTCCCGCGCTCCGGAGCGATCCCCCCGCTCCATCGGTCGCGCGTGGGGCGTAGTGCTCGCCGGCAACGATGGCCCCGTCGTCGAGTTCGGTCGGGACTCCGGCCGACGCGTGCGGTGTGAGCGGCGCCCCTTCGGCGGCGACGCCCGCACCAGCCTGCGTCGGACCCTCGAGCGTGCGACTGCGCTGCTCGCGGCGGAGCGGATGATCGCCGTCTTCTCCCGCGACAACGCCGGCGGCTACAGGCAGGAGCTGCTCGACATGCCCGGCGTGCAGCACGTCGTACAGCCGCGCTACCGTGGCAGCGCGGCCGAAATATTCCTGCCCATCCTCAAGATCGCCCGCATCGACCCCGAGGCGATCGTGGCCGTGCTGCCCGCCGATCACCTCGAGGGGCATGATGGCCGCGCCATCGAGTCGATCGGCAAGGCCATCACGGCGGCGTCCCTGCGCCCCGACCTGCCCGTCCTCGTCGGCGCCCATCCGCGGCGGCCGAATCCCACCTACGGATGGGTGGAGCCGGGCGAGCCCGTGGACGGGCTGGAGTCGTTCTCCGTCCGCTCCGTGAAGCGCTTCGTCCACGATCGTGCGGTCAGCACGCACCGCTGGCTCAGCGGAAGTGGCGGCCTCCTCAGCACCGTGGCCATCGTCGGTCACGTCGGCACCCTGCTCGACCTCGGCCGTCGCTACGTCCCGGAGGTTCTCGAAGCGCTCGAGCCCATCGAGCACGCCTCCGGCAGCGTCGAGGAGCGGCTGTTGTGCGACGCCGTGTACGAGTCCATGCCGTACGCGAGCCTCGCGCGCGAATTGCTGGAGCGCGGCAACCATTTCGGCGTGCTGCCCTTGCCGGAGGCGCGCTGGCGCGAGTTCGGCACGGACATCGAGCTGCTTGCATCCTGACACGATGAGCTCTTCCTCTCACGCGGCCACCGGTCTGCGTGTCGCGCTCGCCCGCCGGCGCGGCCGGCCGCTGGCGCTCTTCGGCATCCCGATCACGCTCGACATCTCGTGGCCGTTCGCCTTCGCGCTCGCGACGTGGACGTTCGCCGACTCCGTGCTGCCCGCCGCCGCGCCGGGGCGCGGGCTGGCCGCGTATACCTCAGCGGGAATCGTGGTGGCCGCACTCCTCCTGCTCTCGCTTGCCGTGCACGAGGCGGCCCACGGGATGGCCGCGCGCCAGGCCGGCGTCGGCGTTACCGGCGTGTCCCTCTCGATGCTCGGCGGCGCCACCACGCTGCGCGACGTGCCGCGCACCCCGGGAGCGGCGTTTCGGATCGCCGCCGCGGGGCCCCTGGCGAGCCTGGTGTGCGCGCTCGTCGCCGCCATCGTTCACGTCGTCCTCGTGGAGACGGACGGCGATCCACTCTCCATCGCAGCGGCTGCCGTCGTGGCGATGGCCAACCTCGTGGTCGCGCTCATCAACCTGCTTCCGGGTCGGCCTCTGGACGGCGGCCACATCCTCGAAGCCGCGGTGTGGAAGCTGACCGGCCGCCCCGCGCGCGCCGCGCAGCTGGCGGCCGCCGCCGGCCGCACCATCGGCGGCCTCGCCATCGGCGTCGCGCTCATCGCGTCCGCTTCCGGCGACGTCGCCGCCGCCCTCTGGTCGGGATTGCTCGGCCTGGTGATGTGGAACGGCGAGTGAGCCTGCCGACGAGCTAGCAGGCTGCTGGAAAACGCGCAGGGTGCTTCCCCCTACGGGGATCACGAGGCGCGACAAAAATGCCCAGATCCTAGG
>CAYQQT010000394.1:0-4325 GCA_964419375.1 uncultured bacterium | reverse complement strand
GAGATGGCGCTGTGGGACCTCAACGGCCGCGCGCTCGGCGTGCCCGTGCACCGCCTGCTCGGCGGCCGCGTGCGCGACCGCGTGCCGCTGTCGTGGTCGCTCGCGGTGACGAGCCCCGAAGCCGAGATCGAGGAGGCGCGCGAGAAGGTCGCGCTGGGCCATCGCATCTTCAAGATCAAGACGGCCGCGCACCCGGTCGCCCACGACGTCGAGCGCGTGCGCCGCATCCGCGAGGCCGTCGGCCCCGACGTCGCGTTGCGCGTGGACGCCAACCAGGGCTGGGACCGCCCCACTGCGCTCGCCGCCATCCGCGCGCTCGAGCCCTACGGCCTGGACTTCGTCGAGCAGCCGGTGCCGCGCTGGGACCTCGACGGCATGGCGGAGATCGCGCGCCGGGTGACGGTGCCGGTGATGGCCGACGAGTCGTGCGGCTCGCCCCACGAGGCGCTCGCCATCGCGCGCCTGGGCGGCGTGTCGATCCTGGCGCTGAAGCTCACCAAGTCGGCCGGCATCCTGGGCACCATGGCCATCGCGCGCATCGCAGAGGCGGCCGGCATGAGCTGCTACGTCGGCTGCATGATCGAGACCTCGCTCGGCACCGCCGCCTATCTGCAAGTGGCGCTGGCGGCGGCGCCGGTCACGTGGGGCTGCGAGCTGTTCGGACCGCTGCTGCTCAAGGGCGACGTGGTGCGCCGCCCGGTGCAGTACGCCGACGGAGCGATCTTGGCCCTCGAGGGCCCCGGCCTGGGCGTCGAGGTGGACGAGGCCGCGTTGAAGGAGTGCACGCGACGATGAAGGAGGGGGCGATGCGACGAGCGATGGGAGTGCTGCTCGCGTTCGCGGTAGCCGCGTGGGCGTTGCCCGCGACGGCGCAGCAGAAGAACCTGACCTGGACGGCCGGCCAGGTGGGCGGCGGCTGGTACACGCAGGCGGGCGGATTCGTGGAGCTGATCAAGGCGAAGGACCCGAGCTTCAACATCAAGGTGATCCCGGGCGCCGGCATCCAGAACATGAGCAAGATCCAGCAGGGCGACACCGAGATCGCCTGGGGCCTGCCGCCCTTCATCGCCGCCTCTTACAACGGCCAGGACCCGTACAAGGACAAGCACGGCGACATGCGCCTGGTCATGAACGGCCTCGGCTTCGTGCACGTGCAGTTCTGCGTGGCCGACGACCTGCCCGTGAAGTCCATTCGCGAGGCGTTCGACAAGAAGCTGCCGCTCAAGATCGGCACCACGCCGCCGGGCGGCTCGGACGAGTGGGTGATGCGCAAGATCTTCGACTTCTACAAGACGTCGTACAACGACGTGCGCAACCGCGGCGGCAAGGTCATCTTCGTCTCCTACTCCGACCTCGTCACGCAGTTCCGCGACCGCAACGCCGACATCCTCGTCCCGAACCTCGCCGTCCCCGGCGCCGCCATCCAGGAGGCCTCGCTCGGCCGCAAGATGCGCATCCTGCCCATGGAGGCGGACCTGCTGAAGTACCTGGAGGGCTTCGGGCTCAGCCGCGGCGTCATTCCGCGAGGCTCCTACAAGGACGTGGTCAACAACGACCAGGACATCCCCACCATCGCCATGGCGAACACGATCGTGGCCAACGGCAAGACGGTGCCCGCGGACACCGTCTACCAGTTCACGAAGATCCTGCTGGGCGACGTAGACGGCGTGCGCAAGGTGCACCCGGCCTTCAAGGACTTCGATCCCAAGGACGCGGTCAAGCTGGGCAACGTGCCGCTCCATCCCGGCGCGGAGCGCGCCTATAGGGAAGCCGGCCTGCTGAAGTAGCGCATGCGCAGGCTGGGCGGCATCGTGGGCGGGGCGGTCGGCGGCTGGGCCGCCGCCGCCGCCCTGTTCCACGTCTGGACCGCATACGCCGGCGCGTGGGAGCCGCGCCAGATGCGCGCCGTCCACCTGATGTTCCTGCTGCCGCTGGCCTTCCTGCTCTTCCCCGGCGGCAAGCGCTCGCCGACGACCCGCGTCACCGCGCTCGACCTGTTCTGGGTCGTCGCCGCCCTGGTGCCCACCGTCTACGTCATCCACCAGGCCGAGGAGCTGACCCAGCGGTGGGAGGGCGTGCACCCGGTCACCACGGTCCAGGTGATGCTCGGCACCGTGCTCGTGCTGGCGGTGCTGGAGGCGGCCCGGCGCGCGGTGGGGTTCTGGTTCTTGGTCACCACGCTCGTGTTCATGGCCTACCTGATGACCGCCCCCTGGCTGCCCGGCTTCCTGCACTCGCCGAAGCTCTACAGCTACCCGCAGCTCATCGAGATGTTCTTCCTGTACGCCGACGAGGGCGTGCTCGGCACGCTCACCGGCATCTCGTCGAACCTGCTGATGATCTTCATCATCTTCGCCGCCTTCATGCTGCACTCCGGCGTCGGCCAGTTCTTCATGGACATCTCGATCGCGCTCGCGGGGCGCTATCGCGGCGGCCCCGCCAAGGTCGCCGTCCTCTCCTCGGCGCTCTACGGCACCATCAGCGGCTCCTCGGTGGCCGATTGCTACGCGACGGGCACCTTCACGATCCCGCTCATGAAGAAGATCGGCTACCGCCCCGAGATCGCGGGCGCCATCGAGGCCACCGCCTCCTGCGGCGGCCCGCTCATGCCGCCCATCATGGGCGCGGGCGCCTTCATCATGGCCGAGCTCACCGGCGTGCCGTACTACAAGATCATCGTAGCCGCCGCGCTGCCGGCCATCCTCTATTACGTGTCGATCATGGCCGCCGTGCACTGGGAGGCCCTGCGCCACGGCATCGGCACCATGCGCGCCGACCTGCCACCGTTCCGCAGCCTGCTGCGCCGCGCGCTGCTCTTCTCGCCGTTCGTCACCATCGTCTACTTCCTGGAGGCGGGCTACTCGCCCACGAAGGCCGCGCTCTACAGCTTCCTCACCGCCATCGTCGTCTCCTGGTTCGCGGGCGACCAGCCGATGACGCCGAAGCGGATCTTCTTCACGCTGCAGGAGGCGATGCGCTCCGGCGTCATCATCGCCGCCGTGCTCGCCGCCTCGGGCCTCATCGTGGCCGCCATGAGCCGCACGGGCTTCGCCCTGTCCTTCTCGAGCGCGATCATCAACCTGTCGGGCGGCCACCTGATCGTGGCCCTCCTGCTGGTCTTCGTGGTCGTCTCGGTGCTCGGCACCGGCATCCCCACCACGCCCGCCTACATCCTGGCCGTGACCGTGGGCGGCGCCGCGCTCCAGAAGCTCGGCATCGACATCCTGGCCGCGCACCTGTTCGTCTTCTACTTCGCCGTCCTCGCGGACGTGACTCCACCCGTCGCCGTCACCGCCTTCGCCGGCGCGCAGATCGCTGGCGCCAGCCCCATGCTCACCGGCTGGCATGCCTCGCGCATCGCGATCGGCGGGTTTCTGGCGCCGTTCCTGTTCGTGTACCAGCCGGCGCTGTTGATGCGCGGAGAGTGGGACGAGATCGTCGTCAGCTTCGTGTCGGCGGCGATCGGCATCGCTGCGCTGTGCGCGGCGCTTGCCGGCCACATGTTCACGCCGCTGGGGTGGGGCAAGCGAGTGTTCCTGGTGGTGGTGGCGCTGAGCGCCATCTCGCCGAATGTCGCAGTGTCGGTGGCGACCAGCGTGGTACTGCTGGCGTTTGGCGTGTGGGACTACCGGCGGGAGCGGCGGCGACCGGCGGTGCCGGTGAGAGATATCAGCGTCGAGGTCGGGCCGCGGACGGGAGCTGCGCCACCTACTGTCCTCGAGTGATATGATGCACCGCCTCCGTCAGTACCGAGGGCGGTCACACTCCGCATCCGGACGCCGCTACAACTGCAGGGCGCTCACGCGCTCCCGGCGCGACGGACCACGAGATCGACGTCACAATCGAGTACCTGAAGCAGGGACAGCATCTGGTCAACGGACTTGCTGTAGTTGGTTTGGTCCAGGAGTCGATAGAACTGGGCCGACGACGTTCCCAGGCGACGGATGACCTCCCGCCGACTCAGCGGACTGGCCGCGATTCGTCTCTGGGCCTCAAGCGTTAGCTTGTAGAGCAGCCCATCTCGCAAATGATGGGGATCGCGATTGTATTCGAGCACCTGCTCGATATGGGTCGTCCCTTCCTTGCCGGACGCAAGGACGTACGTAAAGCCTTCCGAGCCAAGATCCTTGTCGACAAACACGCGCGCGATGGGGTCATTCGGCGCCGGCTCCGGCGCCGCAGGGCGCGCGCACGCCGTCGGCATCCGGCGGGGCGAGAACGGACATCCTGCCGCGCCGGGTCGGCGTGACGGTCGTGCAAGGCGACGTGCTCGCCGGCCGTCGCGCAGCGCTTCCCGATACTTCCTTGCCCGTCCGCATCCCCGG
>CAYQQT010000393.1:0-4337 GCA_964419375.1 uncultured bacterium | reverse complement strand
TAGCAGGGCGCTTCCCCGTAGGGGGGCAGCGCCCTGCGCCGCTAGCTAACCGCTCACCACCGGCCGCCGCTCTGCCCACGGGCGTGCGCTTTCGAACGCCGCCGAGGCCTGGAGCACCGTGAGATCCGCGAAGCGCCGGCCGGCGATCTGCAAGCCGACGGGAAGGCCGGCGGCGGTGAAGCCGGCGGGCAGCGAGGCGGCGGGCTGTCCCGTGAAGTTGAACGGGTAGCTGAAGCCCGCCCACTCCATCCAGTCCCACTGGTGCTGTGGCCAGTGCTCGGGGTTGAGGCGGCCGACGGGGAAGGGCGCCACGGACACGGAGGGCGTGAGGAGCAGATCGTACTTCTCGAAGAGCGGCCGCACGCTGTCCCCGTACGCGAGCTTCCTGCCCCGCATCTCGACGTAATCCACGGCGGTGAACGTGGCTCCGTGATCGATGCAGGCCACGAACGCCGGCTCCATGCGGTCGCGGAACTCGCGCAGGTATTGCGAGTAGTTCCCCGCGTAGTGCATGCTCCAGATGCGCCGGATCATCTCGTGAGAGTCGGCGAAGTTGGGATCGACCTCCTCCACGGCGGCGCCGAGGTTCTCGAACACGCGCGCGGCCTGCTGCACGACGGCCGCGACGTCGGGGTCCACACGCAGCCCGCCCAGATCGAGGCTGAACGCCACGCGCAACCCTCGCACGCCGCGGTCCAGCAGACCGACGTAGTCCGCCGGCGCGCCTTCCAGACAGGTGCCGTCCCACGGATCGGGGCCCGCCATCACGCTCAGCATGAGAGCGGCGTCGGCGACGGTGCGGGTCATGGGGCCGACGTGGCTCGCGGAGTCGCTGTTGGACACGGGCCACATGGGCACGCGCCCGTAGGAGGGCTTGAGGCCGAAGATGCCGCAGAAGGCGGAGGGGATACGGACGGAGCCGGCGCCGTCGGAGCCTTGCGCCAGCGGCCCCAGGCCGGCGGCGACGGCGGCGCCCGCGCCCGCGCTCGACCCGCCCGTCGTCATCTCCGTGTTCCAGGGATTGCGCGTCTTGCCGGTGAGGGGGCTGTCACTCAGCGCCTTCCAGCCGAACTCGGGCGTCGTGGTCTTGCCGAGCATCACGCCGCCCGCCTCTTTCAGCCGCCGCACGAAGGGCGCGTCCACCTCGGGCACGCGATGCTCGAAGATGTAGGAGCCGAACATCGAGCGCACGCCCTTCGTGAGCGCGAGGTCCTTGATGGAGAACGGGATGCCGTGCAGGGGCAGGAGCGGGCCGCCCTTCATCACCGCCACCTCCGCCTCGCGCGCGCTGCGCAGCGCGGCCTCCGCCGTCACCGTGCAGAACGCGTTGAGGGTCGGGTTCACGCGCTCGATGCGGTCGAGCACCGCCCGCGTGACCTCCACCGGTGACACCGTCTTCGACCGGATCATGGCCGCCAGCCGCGTGGCCGGCGTGAAGCAGAGATCGTCCGTCGTCATCGGCTACTCTCCCCATTTCGTGACGTCGATGTGATGGTGCGGGCGCGCACGACGAGGACGGCGCCCGCGGCCGCCACCAGGGCGGCGGCCAAGGACCAGAAGAGCGCCTCGTAGCCGCCGAGCGCCACCCACAGCAGTGATGCCGCCACCGGCGCGATCGCGCGCGAGCCGTTGGCGCCGAGCGCGATGGCGCCGCTGATGCTGCCGTAGTGCCGTGCGCCGAACAGCTCGGCGAGCGTGCTCGCGCGCACCAGCGTGGACATGCCGTTGGCGGTGCCCTGCATGGCGACGAAGGGCACCACGGTGGGGAGGTGGCGGCCGACGAGCGGCAGCTGTGCGATGCCGAGCCCCTGCGTGGTGAAGACGGCGGCGGTCATGGCGAGCGGCCCCAGCCGCGTGGCGATGGGCACGAAGAGCGCGCGCCCGAACACCTGCATGAACCCGATCCAGCCGATGGCCGCCGCCGCCACCGTGGCCGTGTAGCCGCGCTCGCCGAGGAACGGGATGAGGTGAATGGTGATCGTGACGGAGGCGAAGTTCGAGATCACGAAGGCCGCGCCCAGGACCCAGAAGACCGGCGTGTGCGCCGCTTCACCGAGCGTGATCCCGGGGGCGGCGATCGCTTTGCCCTGGGCATCCCGATGCAGGTCGGCGGGCCCGCGCCGCAGCAGCACCGCGTGGAGGGGAATCGTCAGCACGCCGAGCACGATGGCCAGCGTCACGAGGGCCGGCCGCCACCCGAGCCGGCCCAGCAGCCAGGCTTCGAGAGGCATGAAGATCGTGCTCGCGAGCCCGCCCGCGAGCGTCAGGATGAGCAGCGCCGTATCGCGCTTGTGCGTGAACCACGACACCACCACCGCGAAGGCCGGCTCGTAGAGCGTGGAGGCGAGCGCGAAGCCCATGAGGAACCACACGGCGTAGAGCGCGGGCAGGCTCTCCACCTGCGACCACGCGAAGGTGAGCGCCGTGGCCAGGCACGATCCGGCCGTCATGAGCGCGCGCGGCCCGTGACGGTCGAGCCACCGCCCCACCGGCAATGCCGACAGCGCGGAGACGCCGAGCCCCACCGAGAACGCGCCCGTGACCGCCACGCGCGAGGCGCCGAGCGCTTCCTCCATCGGCCGCAGGAACACCGGAAAACCGTAGTACACGATTCCCCACGTCACCGTCTCCGTCACCGAGAGAACGGCGACGATGATCCAGCCATAGGGAAGGCGACGCGCGCGGCCGACGAGCGAGGACGTGGTCACAGGAGCGCCATTGTACGGCGTCACCGACCGGTCATTCGTGTGTGGTCAGTTCTCATTCAGCAACCGGCAGGGAGTTGCTCGGCCCCCGGGTGAGTCTTGCGGTCCAGCCTCCACCAATCCGCATACTTACGATGACCGAGGGTCTGGTATTCGTCTTGCTCTACACTCCCTCGTGAGCTTCGATCTGATCGCCCCCCTGCTTGCGACCTACGGATACCCGGTCCTCTTCATCGCCATCACGCTCGAGTGCGCGGCATTGCCGATTCCGGGCGAGCTGCTGCTCCTCGCCCTCGGTGGCCTCGCCGCCCAGGGACATCTCGACCCGTCGCTGGGCGTGGTGATCGCGGCGTTGGCCGCCGTCATCGGCGATTCACTCAGCTACGGGGCGGGACGCCGCTGGGGCCCGGGCCTCATCGACAGAATCGGCGTCGCCAGGCGATGGACGCCGGGCGCGCTCACGATCGTCTTCGGCCGCTTCGTGGTGGGCGCCCGGGTCGCGGTGGCCCCGCTCGCGGGTGCGCAGCGCGTGGGTTTTGGACGCTTCGTCTTCTTCGACGCCCTCGGCGCGATGCTGTGGGCCGCGCTGTTCGTCGTCACCGGCTACGTGGGCGGCGTGAACATCGCCGTCGTCCAGCGCCACTGGGCCATCGTGACCGGCATCGTCGCCGTCGTCATCGTCGCCGTCGCCGTCACCGCCTACCTGGTGCGTGACACCTCGGAGCTGCCGCAAACGACTTCCGCGCCCGTCGCCTGACGCAGGGCCCTGCTAGCTCAGAGACCTCAGCGCCGCCAGCACCCGCTCGGGATTCATCGGAAGCGCGCGCAGGCGCGCGCCCGTGAGCACGGCCACGGCGTTGCCGATGGCGCCGCCCGTGGGCGGCAGGCCCACTTCGCCGATCCCGCCCGGCGGGTTGTCGGTGCTGACGACCTCCACATGGATCTCGGGGGCCTCGGCCATTCGCAGGAGCGGGTAGTCGTGGAAGTTCGACTGCTGGACCACGCCCTCCTTGATGGTGATGCGCTCGCCGAGCACGTGGCTGACGCCGAAGACCGAGGCGCCCTCGATCTGGGCCTTCACGTTGTCCGGCAGGATGGCGATGCCCGGATCCACCGCCGACCACAGCTCGTGCACCCGGATCTTGCCCGTCTTTCGGTCGACCGACACCTCGGCCACGGTGGCGATGTACGACTTCCACGTGTCCGAGAAGGCGATACCGAGGCCGCGTCCCTTTCGCTTGCGGTCCCAGTCCGCCATGCTCGCGGCCAGTCGCAGCACCTTGGAGGCGCGCTGGTCGTGGGCGAGCAGGCGCAGGCGGAAGGCGAGAGGGTCGATGCGCTGCGCCTGCGCGATCTCGTCGATGAAGGACTCGATGGCGAACTTCGTGTAGCCGGCGCCCACCGAGCGCCAGAAGCCGACGTCCACGCCGCGCTCGTCGCGGAGCTGCTCGTGGAGCTGGTTCGGCACGAAGTAGGACAGCTCGTGGCCCTCGGTGAGGGGGCCGTCCTTGCCCTTGGACGCTTCCAGCGCGCGCGGGTTGGCGCGCGCGTAGATGGACGCCGAGACGATGCGGTACCGCCACGCGCTCAGGTTGCCCTGCTCGTCCAGGGCCGCTTCGAGGTACTGCGCGG
>CAYQQT010000392.1:0-4362 GCA_964419375.1 uncultured bacterium | reverse complement strand
TTTTGTCGCGCCTCGTGATCCCCGTAGGGGGAAGCGCCCTGCGCGTTTTTCAGCAATCGGTGGTGCCCGGGGGCTTCTGGTACTTCTCGCTCGGCGGCGGCTTCATCATGCTCGCCTATGCGATGTACCGCCGCCATCCCGTCTTCATCATCGGGCAGGCCTCCGCCGAGGCCACCGGCCCCGGCCACTGATGATAAGATGACCGCACCCTGCCCCCGAGGAGACGAAAGTGCCGCCCACGATTAACTGGACCCAGGTGCAGACCCGCCCCCTGCTGATGATCCCCGGCCCCACCGAGCTGCCCTTCCCGGTGATCCAGGCGATGAACCAGCCGCCGACCATTCAGTACGACAAGGGCTTCGACGAGACGGTGCTGGAGCCGACGACGCTCGCGCTGCGTGACGTCTTCCAGACGAAGGGCGAAGTGATCCTGATGCCGGGCTCCGGACGGACGGCGCTGGAGGCGGGCGCGCTCTCCGTGATCGAGCCGGGCGATCGGGTGCTCGTCATCGGCGCCGGGCAGTTCGGCGTCCTCATGCGCGAGATCATGGGCCGCGTGGGCGCCGACCTCACGGAGTTTCCCGTGGAGTGGGGCGCGCGCCTCGACCTCGATCGCCTGCAGCGCGAAGCGGAGCGCGTGCGGCCGAAGGCCATCACGCTCGTGCACAACGAGACGTCCACGGGCACCACCTATCCCGCCGCCGAGGTGGGCAAGCTCGCGCGCTCGCTGGGCGCGCTCTTCCTGCTCGACACGGTGTCCTCCATCGCCGGCCTCGACGTGCGCACCGACGAGTGGGGCGTGGACCTGAACATGACGGGCTCGCAGAAGTGCCTGGCGGCGCCGCTCGGACTCGCCCTCGTCTCCGTGAGCCCGCGCGCCTTCGAGGCGATGGAGCAGCGGAAGAAGAAGGCGAGCAGCTACGTCTACGACCTGCTGCGCTGGAAGGAGTGGTGGATCCCCGCCTCCCGCGGCGGCAAGGTGGCCGACGGCGCCCCGCGGCGGCAGCCCGTCTCCATCCCCACCCACCTCACCTCCGCCATGGCCGTGGCGGTGCGTCTCATCCTCGAGGAAGGCCTCGCCAACCGCGTGCACCGGCACGCCGTGTCCGGCGCCGCCCTGCGCGCGGGCGCGCAGGCGATGGGCCTCGAGATGTTCCCCGATCCCACGCTCGCGTCCAACACGGTGTCGTGCATCAAGACGCCGAAGGACATCGACCCCGCCGCCGTGGTCACGCGCATGCGCAACCAGTATGGGATCCTCATCGGCACCGGCCTCGACAAGATCCGCACCACCACGCTGCGCATCGGGACCATGGGCATCACGGCGAGCCCGCAGTACGTGCTGCCCACGCTGTCCGCGCTCGAGCTGGCGCTGCGCGACCTCGGCTACAAGTGCGAGCCGGGCGCGGGCGTGGCCGCCGCCCAGGCTAGTTTCGCGAACGCGATCTAGAGGTTACGCGTGGCCGATCCGCTCATCGTCGTCCCCGATGATTTCCCGAGCGTGTTCGACAAGACCGCCGCCCACACGCGCTGCCGGCAGCTCGGCGAGACGCGCGTCTATCCCGCCCGCGGCGCGGACGAAGAAGCGGAGCTGATCAAGCGCATCGACCGCGCGCGCGTGGCCATCAACATCCGCGCCCACGCGCGCTTCACCGACGGCGTCTTCGCCGCCTGCAAGCATCTGAAGATGGTCTCCATCTGGGGCACCGGCACCGACAACATCGACCTCGACGCGGCGGGCCGGCACGGCGTGACCGTGTGCAACACCCCCGGCGTCAACGCCTTCGCCGTCGCCGAGCACACCATCGCGTTGATGCTCGCCGTGGGCCGGCACATCCCGAAGCTCGACCGCGAGATGCGCGGCGGCGCGTGGCCGCGCGAGCTGCTCACGCAGTGCCTGGGCAAGACGCTCGGGGTGTTCGGCACCGGCATCATCGGCGCCCGCGTCATCGCGCTCGCGCGCGCGCTCGGCATGGACGTGCTCGCGTGGAGCGCGCGGGGCGACGCCGGTCACATCGGCACCCTCGGCGCCCGCGCCGCCGGCAAGGACGAGATCCTGGCCCAGGCGGACTTCGTCACCCTGCACATCCGGCTTTCCCCCGAGACCCGTGGATTTTTGGGACGGCGCGAGCTCGCGCTCATGAAGCGCACCGCGTTCCTCGTCAACACGGGCCGCGGCGCCCTCGTGGAGCGCGACGCGCTGCTGGAGGCGCTCACCAGCAAGCGCATCGCGGGCGCAGGCCTCGACGTCTTCCACGACGAGCCCCTCAAGCCCGGCGACGCCATCCTCGCCCTCGACAACGTGGTGCTGTCGCCGCACAACGCCGGGCAGACGGCGGAAGTCATCCGCGACGGCCTGCTGCGCGCCGTGCAGAACGTCGAGAACTTCCTGCAGGGCACGCCGACGGACGTGGTGGTGGCGCCGCTGAAATGAGAGCGGAGCGCCAGTCCGTCCGCGCCTTCGTCGACGCGTACGGCCGCGCCTTTGCGGGCGAGGTGGTGCGCATCAGCGAGCCCGTCTCCACCGAGTACGACGTCATGGCCGTCGTGCTGGAGTACGAGCGGCGCCGCCGCTACCCGATCCTGCTCTTCGAGCGGGTGCACGGCTCGGACATCCCCATCATCTGCAACGTGGTGGCCAGTCGCCGCGCCCTCGCCTTCGCCCTCGACGTTCCCGAGAGCGGCCTCGCCGTCGAGTACGCGCGCCGCATCAAGGACGTCATCAAGCCGGTCGTCGTCCCCGATCCGCCCTTTCGGACGCGCGTGCTGCGCGGGGGCGACGTGGATCTGGGCCGCCTGCCCATTCCCACGTACTTCCCCGGCGATGCCGGCCCCTATCTCACGGCGGGCATGCTCGTCGCGCGCGACCCGGACACGGGCGTGGAGACGGAGGGCTACCATCGCTTCCAGGTAAAGGGGCGCGATCGCATGGGCGTCAGCCTGCATTCGCGCCGGCGCATGTTCGAGTACCAGCGCCGCGCCGAGGCGAGGGGACAGCCGCTGCCCTGCGCCATCGCGCTCGGCCTGCATCCCCTGGTGTCGATGGGCTCGCTCGCCTACCCGCCCGCCGACGTCGGCAAGTTCGAGGTCGTGGGCGGCCTGCTCGGCGAAGCGCTCGAAGTCGCGCCCTGCTCGACCATCGACCTCCATGTCCCCGCCGCCGCGGAGATCGTCATCGAAGGCGAGATCGTCCCCGGCGTGCGGGAGCCGGAGGGGCCCTTCGGAGAGTTCACCGGCTATTTCTCCCGCCGCTCCACCCAGCACGTCTTCGTCGCCAAGGCCATCAGCATGCGCGAGCGGCCGTGGTTTCAATCCATCGGCTCCGGGCGCGCGGGCGATCACATCACCACGCTCGGCCTCGTGCGCGAGGCGGAGATCACCAACGCCCTCGCGCGCGTGATTCCGAACGTCACCGGCGTGCACGTGCCGCTCTCGGGCACGTCGTCCTTCACCGCCTACGTCGCCATCAAGCAAAGCCGCCCCGGGGAGGCCAAGCACGTCATCCCCATCGTCCTCGGCGTGGACCACTACCTCAAGCTCGTGATCGTGGTGGACGACGACATCGACGTCTTCGACGAGTCCGACGTCATGTGGGCGGTGGCCACCCGCATGCAGGCCGACCGCGATCTCGTGGTGATCTCCGGCAGCCTCGGCGCCATGCTCGATCCGAGCGCCGACGACCAGGGCATCACCGCCAAGCTCGGCATCGACGCCACCCGGCCCCTCGGCGACCCCTTCGCCGAGAAGCTGGTCATGGCGCCCGACCGGATGGCCTGGGCGCGCGCCCTCGTCGACCGGCTCGGCGGGTAGTTAGATGGGGGCCTCGAAGGGCCCCCCAAGCAATTGATTCAGATGGGGGCCTCGACGGGCCCCCAATCCCCCCAACGCTCGGAAGCACCCCGGCAAAGCCGCGGCGCTCCTCGATCGCCGGACGGCGGCGTCAGCGTCGTCGTCTGCTGTCACAACGGCGCCGCCCGTCTTCCCGACACCCTCGCGCACCTCGCACGCCAGCGGCTGCCGGACGCCCTCGAGTGGGAAGTGATCGTGATCGCCAACGCGTGTACGGACGCCACCGCGGCCGTCGCCCTCGGCGCATGGCCGGCCGAGGCACATACCGGCGCGCCGCCTTCAGTGGACGGTGCTACGCGGCATGCACCGGGCCTTCGGCGCCGCCACCGTCGGCCTCGACGCCTATCGGCTGGCGGGAGATGAGCTTCGCCGGGGCGCCCACGGCTGGCTGCGCCACTTCTGGCAGTGGCGCGCGCTCGGTGCGGGTGTCCGCCTCGTGCAGTACGCCCGAGAGGCTCCTAGGCTAGCCCTTCAAATACTTATCGAACCAGCCGACGCAGCGCTTCCAGCCGT
>CAYQQT010000391.1:0-4371 GCA_964419375.1 uncultured bacterium | reverse complement strand
CTCACCGGCCGCAAGATCATCGTGGACACCTACGGCGGCTCGTGCCCGCACGGCGGCGGCGCCTTCTCCGGCAAGGATCCGACGAAGGTGGACCGCTCGGCGTGCTACATGGCGCGCTACGTCGCCAAGAACCTCGTGGCGGCGGGCCTC
Source organism: uncultured bacterium (assembly GCA_964419375.1). GTDB lineage: Bacteria > Methylomirabilota > Methylomirabilia > Rokubacteriales > CSP1-6 > JBBDXO01. Next base: position 4,221 of record CAYQQT010000391.1, on the reverse strand, counting down.
GCCGAGCGCGCGCAGGTGCAGGTGGCGTACGCGATCGGCGTGGCGGAGCCGGTGTCCATCATGGTGGAGACGTTCGGCACGGGCAAGGTCCCCAACGCTACCCTGGAGACGCTCGTGCGGCGGCACTTCGACTTCACGCCCGCGGGCATCATCAAGAGCCTGAATCTACGACGGCCCATCTACCGGAAGACGGCCGCCTACGGTCACTTCGGCCGCTCCGAGCCTGACTTCACGTGGGAGCGCACGGACAGGGTGAAGGACCTGCGCGACGACGCCCGGGTGTAACGACCCTACCCGTGCATCCGACTGACCTCATGGACGGCGCCGGCCCCGGGCTGGCGCCGTGCTTGCCGCCGCGATCCAGGAAAGGACGACACATGGTCGACCACGACGTCAAGAACATCGCCCTCGCCGCCGAAGGCCGCCTCAAGATCGAATGGGCGGAGCAGTCGATGCCCGTCCTGCGCCAGGTGCGCGAGCGCTTCGCCAAGGAGCAGCCGCTCAAGGGCATCCGGCTCGGCGCCTGCCTGCACGTCACCACGGAGACGGCCGTGCTCATGCTCACGCTGAAAGCGGGCGGCGCCCAGGTGAGCCTGTGCGCGTCCAATCCGCTCTCCACCCAGGACGACACCGCGGCCGCGCTCGTGAAGGAATACGAGATCCCCGTCTACGCCCACAAGGGCGAGGACAACGCGCGCTACTATCGCCATCTCGAGGCCGTGCTCAAGAGCAGGCCGCAGATCACGATGGACGACGGCGCCGACCTCATCTCGCAGCTCCACGGCGAGAACAACGCGGGCAAGGACCTCGTCACCGACGTCATCGGCGGCACCGAGGAGACGACCACCGGCGTCGTCCGGCTGCGCGCGATGGAGAAGGAAGGCGTGCTCGCCTTTCCCGTCATCGCGGTCAACGACGCCGACACCAAGCATCTCTTCGACAATCGCTACGGCACCGGGCAGTCCACCATCGACGGCATCCTGCGCGCGACCAACATCCTGCTCGCGGGCCGCACGGTGGTGGTGGCGGGCTACGGCATGTGCGGCCGCGGCGTCGCCTCGCGCGCCAAGGGCATGGGCGCGCACGTGATTGTCACCGAGGTGGAGCCGATGCGCGCGCTGGAGGCGGTGATGGACGGCTTCCCGGTGATGCCGATGCCGAAGGCGGCCGAGGTGGGCGACGTCTTCATCACGGTCACCGGCAACACCTCCGTCATCCGCAAGGAGCATTTCTCGCGCATGAAGGACGGCGCCATCCTGTGCAACTCGGGCCACTTCAACGTCGAGCTGGATCTGGACGCGCTGGCGGCGATGGCCTCCGGGCGCAGGGCGGTGCGGCCGTTCGTGGAGGAGTTCACCGTCTCCGGCCGGCACATCTACGTGCTGGGCGAGGGCCGGCTCATCAACCTCGCCGCTGCGGAAGGGCATCCCGCCTCCGTGATGGACATGAGCTTCGCCAACCAGGCGCTCGCCGCCGAGTTCATGGTCAAGAAGGGGCGCACGCTGGAGCGCAAGGTGTACGGCGTCCCCCGCGACATCGACCTCGAGATCGCGCGGCTCAAGCTCGCCTCCATGGGCGTGCACATCGACGGGCTCACCGCGCAGCAGGAGTCCTACCTCGCCTCCTGGCGGCACGGCACGTAGGCCGCTCGGCCGCCACGGGCGCGGGATGCAACGACCACAGCCGCTGCTGATCCTGATCGGTGTCCTCCTGGCCCTGGGCGTGCTCGCCCAGGTCGTCCCCCTTTACACGGACTGGCTGTGGTTCGGCGAGGTGGGATACGGCCAGGTCTTTCTCACCACGCTCTCCCTGCGCGGCTGGCTCTTCGCAGCGGTGATGGTGAGCGTCCTCGTCTTCCTCTACGGCAATCTCACCTTTGCCGCGCGCACGGCGGCGCCCGATGTGATCTGGGAGCTGGAGGACCAGCTCGGCCTGCCGGGGCGGGTGGTGATCGAGCCGCTCATCCGCCGCTTCCTGCCCGTGGTGCTGACGCTCATCGCGCTCATCTCCGGTCTCCGTGGCAGCGGGCAATGGGAGACGGTGCTCCGGTACTCGAACACCACCGCCTTCAACGCCACCGATCCCGTCTTCGGCCACGACATCTCTTTCTTCGTGTTCGTGCTGCCGCTGTGGCGCCTGCTGCACGGCTGGGCCACCGCCCTCGTGGCGGCCACCATGATGCTCACGCTCCTCGTGTACGTGCTGCAGCGCAGTCTCGTGCTCACCACCCGCGGCCCGCGGCTGGCGGCGGGCGCGCGCACGCACCTGCTGGCGCTGGCGGCGGTGCTGCTCGCCCTGAAGGCGATCGGCTTCTGGCTCGACCGCCTCGAGATCGTGTTCTCCCCGCGCGGCATCGTCTTCGGCGCCGGCTACGCCGACATCCACGCCACGCTGCCCATGCTGGGCACGCTCGCCGTCCTCGCCGCCCTCTGCGCGGCCGCCTGCGTCCTGCAGATGGCGCGGCCGGGCTTTCGGCTGGTGGCAGGCGGCGTGGGCGCGCTCGCGGTGGTGTGGGTGGTCGGCCTCGTGATGTACCCGGCGCTCCTGCAGCGCTTCCGCGTGGCGCCCAACGAGCTGGCGGCGGAGCGCCCGTTCATCGAGCACAGCATCCGGATGACGCGCCAGGCCTACAACCTGCACCGCATCGAGGAAAAGGAGTTTCCCGCCGCCGACGCCCTCGACGCGCGCGCCCTCGACCGCAACGAGGCGACGATCAAGAACATCCGCCTCTGGGACTACCGCCCCCTCCTGCGCACCTTCGGCCAGCTCCAGGAGATCCGGACGTACTACAAGTTCATCGACGTCGACAACGACCGCTACACCGTCGGCGGCGAGTACCGCCAGCTCATGCTGTCGCCGCGCGAGCTGTCCTACCAGCACCTGCAGGGCGGGCGGAACTGGATCAACGAGCACCTGACGTACACGCACGGCTACGGCGTGGTGGTGGGGCCCGTCAACCGCATCACGCCGGAGGGGCTGCCCGAGTTCTTCGTCAAAGACATCCCGCCGCGCTCCAGTGACGGCTTCCCGAAGATCACGCGCCCGGAGATCTACTACGGCGAAGTGGGCAACGAGTACGTGCTCGTGCGCACGAAGTCGCAGGAGCTGGACTACCCGGCGGGCGACCAAAACGTGTACAGCACCTACCGCGGCACGGGCGGGGTGCCCATCACCTCCTGGCTGCGCAAGGCCGCCTTCGCGGCGCGCTTCGGCGAGCTGAAGATGGTGCTCTCCAACGACCTCACGCCCGAGACGCGCATCATGATGTACCGCAACGTCGTGCAGCGCGTGCAGCAGATCACGCCCTTCTTCAGCTTCGATCGCGATCCCTACCTGGTGATCACGGACGACGGCCGCCTCGTGTGGATGCTCGACGGCTACACCACCACCGACCGCTACCCGTACTCCGAGCCCGTGCCCGGCCTCGGCAACTACATCCGGAACTCCGTGAAGGTGACGGTGGACGCGTACTCCGGCGCCGTCACCTTCTACACGGCGGACGAGTCCGACCCCATCGTGCGCGCCTACGGCAGCGCCTTTCCGGGCCTGCTCAAGCCGCTCGCGCAGATGCCGGAGGATCTCAAGCGTCACCTGCGCTACCCCGAGGACTTCTTCGCCATCCAGGCGCGCAAGTACGCCACCTACCACATGGAAGATCCCCAGGTGTTCTACAACAAGGAAGACCTGTGGGCGGTGCCCCGCCGGACGGTGGAGGGGCGCGACCGGGAGATGGAGCCGTACTACACGATCATGCGGCTGCCCGGCGAGAAGAAGGAGGAGTTCATCCTCCTCACGCTCTTCAACCCCAGCCGCCGGGACAACATGATCGCGTGGCTGGCCGCGCGCACCGACCCCCCGAACTACGGCCGCCTCATCGTCTACAACTTCCCGAAGCAGAAGCTCGTGTACGGCCCGCGGCAGGTCGACGCGCGCATCGACCAGGACCCCATCATCTCGCAGCAGCTCTCGCTCTGGAACCAGCGGGGCTCGAACGTGATCCGCGGCTCCATGCTCGCCATTCCCATCGACCAGTCGCTGATCTACGTGCAGCCGCTCTACCTCGCCGCCAACGAGCAGGGAGCGCTGCCCGAGCTGCGCCGCGTGATCGTGGCCTACGGCAACCAGATCGCGATGGAGGCCACGCTCGAGCAGTCGCTCGCGCGCATCTTCGGCGGCCGCGTCGCCCCCGCCGCCGCCACGCCCCCGGCGACGGCCGGGGCC
>CAYQQT010000390.1:0-4386 GCA_964419375.1 uncultured bacterium | reverse complement strand
GGCGAGGCCGTCGCCGGGCCCCCACACGGCGGCGATGAGGTCGTCCACGCGCAGCGCGGGGACGAGCGCGCGCGCCTCGTCGGGGGTGATCACGCGCACGTCGACGCCGCAGCGGCGCTGCAGGGCGATGCGCTCCTCGAAGCCCGCGAGGTCGGCGGGGTCGGAGACGAGGAAGAGATAGCCGATCTTCCGATAGCCGGGATCGACGCCGAACTCCTCCTCGAAGCGCTCGAAGACGCGGATGGAATCCAGTGAGAAGCGGATCTCGGCCTCGGTGGGGAACTGCGCGCGGATGCCGCCCGCCGCCTTGCTGGTCGTCCCGCTGCCGACGGTCTCGCGCTCGAGCACGACCACGTCCCGGAGGCCCCGGCCCGCCAGGTGGTAGGCGATGGAGCAGCCCACCACGCCGCCGCCGATGATCGCCACGCTCGCCGTTCGGGGTAGGGCCACGATGGCGGGATGGTACACCCGCGGCGGCTGCGACGGCGGGCGCTCGCCGAGGGTCGCGGCGCGACGTAGAGTAGCGGCGACGGAGGTGCTCCATGGGACTCACGAAGAAGGTGGCGAAGCTGATCGCGGGCGAGCGCGTGTGCCGGGTGGCGACGGCGGGAAGTGATGGACGCCCGCACGTCGTCCCCGTCTGCCACGTCGTCGCCGGCCAGAAGATCTACTTCGGCTCGGGCAAGGACGCCGGCAAGGTGACCAATCTGCGGGAGAACCCCCGCCTCGCGCTGACGGTCGACCTCTACCCGGAGGACTGGTCGCACATCAAGGGCGTGATGGCGCAGGGCACGGCGCGGCTCCTCGCGCGCGGGCCGGGGTTCACGCGCGCTCGCGCTCGGCCGTACGAAAAGTTTCCGCAGTATCGCAAGGAAGCGGCGCTGGCCACCTCCGACTCCGTCATCGTCGAGATCATCCCAACCAAGGTCGTGACCTGGGGCCTCGACTGAGCCGGTCTGCCGTACTGACGTGCTAATCTCGCGCGTGAGCGCCTGCAGCGCCTGCCGCACCGTGATGCGGCTCACGCCATAGCCGTCGGCCAGCTGCCGCTCGGCGGGGAGCCGACTACCCGGCGGGAACTCCAGCGAGCGAATCCGGCTGACGAGGACGTTCTTGAGCGTGAAGTAGAGCGGCGTGGGATCGGCGGATGTGGAAGCGACTCGCAGTTTCGGTGTGGGCGGCACGGGTGGTTTTTGCTTATAACCGTTCGTCCATTCCCAGTCAAGCCGGTGGAATGCCAGACAACCGGATAGCGCCTTTCACATCGGGCGCTCGCCGGGGTCTCAGACGCGAAGGACATCGCCGCCGCGTACCCGAGCGCGATCATCACGATGTTGGCCAGGATCATCCCCGCGAAGATCGTGTAGACCTGGTCGGGGTGCTGGCTGAACAGCAGCGGTCCCGGATGGATGCCGTGGATCAGAAACGCGCCCATCATCACGGCCGTGGCCGCGCTACCGGGGATGCCGAGCGTGAGCAGGTGGATCATCGCGCCGCCCGTCGAGCCGTTCACCGAGCTCTGCCCCCGAGCGGCCCGCGGTCGATGAGCGCGACGCGGGCCTTCAGGCTCACGGCGGTTTTCGCGGCGTTGATGCCGGCGGCGCCGCCGCCGACCATGTCGTAGCGTTCCACGGCGTCCTCCCCGGACCTGGGATATGGTGCGCCCGTAGCGTACCAGCCTCCGCAGGCTGCAGGAGGCTCATGTCATGGTCACTGGCCCAGCGGCTCGCCGTCGATGTCGACGAAGACGATCGCGCGGTCGTCGGACGCCTGGCGCACCCACACGGCGGACCCCACCGCGCCCGTGCGATTGTTCAGGCCCTGCCAGAGTCCCGCCGTCGGCTCACGATCGCGCCGGGTGCGAACGACCTCGTGCTTGTACTCCTCGAAGCCGTCGCTGGCGAGCGCGCGGACGATGTCGTCGGGGCGGCCGACCCACGCGCGCTCCCGCGGCGCCCAGGCGATGCGTCCTTCGCTGCGCAGCCTGTCGAAGCCAGGGCTCGAGTCCATCATCGTCGCCTCCTTTCCGCTCACGCCGCGGTCCGTGGCGCGGGGTTCGGCTTCCGGCGCTCACGGCGCGAGAGCCGAACGTTGACCTGGACGTCGCCGCTGGGGGCGAGCACCCGGAGCACCGACGCGGTGGCGCTCTCCGACATGCGGAGATGTCGCGCCAATTCGGACGTCGTCAGCGCACCGTGCCGCTCCACGCAGGCTTGAATCTCGCGCTCGATCTGGTCCCACCATCCATCCACTCGATGTTCTCCTCCGTCGGTAGGAGTCCGCATTCGCTCGCTTCCGAAGTCCGCAGTCTAGGCGGCCGCATCGAGCGCGACAACCCCTGTAAACGTTTTCGCCGTGGCCGGTGTAGCAGAGACAATGAGCGCGCGAACGGTCAGACATTGGAGCGTGGGGCGGGCGTGATCACGCGCGCGCGCAACCACGTGAAACGGCGGAGCTTAGAGGGGCCGGGCGCTCGTCACGATGCCCACGAGGTCGAGCGTGCGCGCGCACACGGAGCACGGCTCCTTGCGGAGCTCGACGTGAGGGGCGGTGGTCATGGTGGCCATGACGTTGCGCGCCTCCTGCAGGCTGAGACCGGCGGCGAGAGCCAGGCACCCGCCGCACAGAAAGTCGCCCGGACGTTTCCTGAGTGCGGCCATGACGAGATCTTCCGGGCTCTTTGCGGACATCACTTCTCCTCGGCTTGCCGATGTTGAAACGTGCGTGCATGTTTGACGGACGCGAGGGCTGGGTATTCAGCGGCCATGGCGGCGGCTCTGCTCACGGGGCGACCGACGCCTTCAGTCTATCGCGTTCACGCGGCGCGGGCGACGGAAAGCACGGCATGCGCGGCGCGCGCGCCGGCGCCGGGCCAGCGTGAGAGTCGTCTGCGCCTGGTGCCATCGCGAGGGCCGCACGGGCTTCCTCGGCTACCGCGAGCCGCTCAGCGACATGAGCGTGACGCACGGCATCTGCCCGGAGCACTACGAGGGCGTGCTCGCCACGCTGCCCGCGCCCTCTCTGCACGGCGTCGAGATGCTCATCGTGGTGAAGCACGGCGAGGAGGGCCTGTACCGCTACCTCGACGAGTCGTTCACGGGGGTGAGGGGCGTGAAGGTGATCGTCGAGCGTCGCTGGCGCGACCGGCGGCAGGAGTCCGGCCCCGTCGCGCAGGAGCGGCGCCTGGCGCAGCGGCGCGCGCGGAAGGGGCGGGTCTCCGTTATGGGCTACCGGATGCTCCGGTTCGCGCGGTGACGGGCGCCGCGAACCATGCCCACGTGCGCCGGATGCCGTCCGCGAGGTCGACCTCCGGCTCCCACGCGAGCGCGCGCTTGGCGCGCGAGGCGTCGAGAACGCTGCGCCGGACGTCGCCCGCGCGCGCGGGCGCGTACGCCGGCGTCACGGTGGCGGAGGCCGTGGCCGCGATGAGCGCCCACAGCCGGTTGACGGTGGTGCCCACGCCGGTGGCGATGTTGATGACCGCTGTCTCGTCCGCGCACAGGTCCGCGTGCAGGGCGGCGAGGTTGGCGCGCACCACGTCGCCGACGTAGACGTAGTCCCGCACCTGCTCGCCGTCGCCGAAGATCGTCGGCGCGCCGCCCGCCCGCAGCCGCTCCATGATGGCGGCGATCACGCCCGCCTCGCCATGCGGGTTCTGGCGGGGGCCGTACACGTTCGCGTAGCGCAGGACGATCGCGTCCAGCCCGTAGGTCGCGCGGTAATAGTCGAGGTAGTACTCGACGGCGAGCTTGGCGACGGCGTACGGGCTGCGCGGCCGGCACGGATGCCCCTCATCGGCGGGCGGCCCTTCCTGCTCGCCGTAGATCGCGCCCCCGGTGGACGCGAAGATCACGCGGCGGGCGCCGTGCTTGCGCGCCGCTTCGAGCACGTTGATGGCGCCCAGCACGTTGACGGTGGCATCGCGCTGCGGATCCTCCACGGACCGCCGCACGCTGACGTGCGCGGCATGGTGGTTGACGAGCTCGGGGCGCTCGGCCTCGAAGACGGCGTCCACGCCGCCCGCCGCCACGTCCACCCGGTACAGGCGGACGCGCGGATCCACGTTCGCGGTGTCGCCCGCGCTGAGGTCGTCGACGACGGCGACGTCGTGGCCCTCGGCCAGGTACGCATCGGCGACGGCGGAGCCGATGAAGCCGGCGCCGCCCGTGATCAGCGTGCGCATCAGGCGGCCATCCTTCTCTCCTCGCCACCCACCAGGCTGCGATACACCCGGGCCGTTGCCTGCACCTGCGTGTCGAGGTCGAAGCGGTGCAGCACGTAGTCGCGTCCCGCCCGGCCCATGCGCTGCGCGCCCTCGGGATCGCGCAGCAGGCCGAGGAGTGCGCGCGCGAGCGCGGTCGTGTCGCGGACGGGCACAAAACAACC